>CAZRIR010000183.1:0-1785 GCA_964600195.1 uncultured archaeon
AAATTAGCCGTGATCTCATCACCAAAAATTATGGGAGGGTCATTCGCTAAAGCTCTAGCAATGGCCACTCTCTGCTGTTCTCCAGCAGATAACTGAAAAGGTAAGTGTTCTCTTCGATCTGCCAAACCGAGTTTTTTCAATAAATTTACTGCTCGCTCTCTTTGCTCTTTAAAAGCAACACCCGCGATTTGTAATGGAAACATCACGTTTTCTTCTGCAGTTAATGTACTAATGAGGTTATAATTTTGGAAAATAAAGCCAGAATTAATCAATCGAAACGTTGCTAAAGACTCTTCTTCCATATTTGAAATCTCTACTTTTGAATTGAATATGATCCCTTGATTTGGAGTATCTAAGCCACTCAAAAGGTTTAATAGAGTTGTTTTTCCCGCTCCAGAGGGACCTTGAATTACGACAAAGGAACCCTCCTTTATCTCTAAAGAGACACCGTCCACAGCTCGAACAATAAAATCCCCGATCTCATAATCTTTTATTAAATCTTTAGCATAGATAATTATATTTTCCTTGTCCAACTTTGATAATAAAGATGTTTTATCCACTATATCATCATTATCGAAAGTATCATTAAAAAAATCATCACTTGAATCTTGGTCATCAAACACTTTTTTCCACTTTCTTTTTATAATATGTATTTATACATAACAGAATTATTATTCCTTTCCTAAAAATAATCAATCTATTAAAAAAAAATTAAAATACCCTTATAAAATCATTATAGAGAATATTGAATATAGCATGGATTTTCATTCCAAAATATGTTTTTTTCTAAGTAGATGGAACCAATGATAAAACTCTCAATCGTACAAAATTAATTAGGTCAAATAAACATCTATAGTTAAATTTATATATAAAACATGATTTCTTAATTGTAAGAAGAAGAAAATCTTCTTTATAGAGGTTTCTCGCGAAATTTAATATATAATATATCCCCTAAAATTTCCTATTAATTTTGGAAAAATGGTAAGTAACTAAATTTAATCCATTATTTCCGGGACGCCTCTTTCTCTTTTTCCTCAATTCATTAATCTATACTAAAATTTGTGATTACCTATTAGTAAAAGATTTCAAATAAACGTGAGCATTTCCTTTTTTACAATGGAGTAAATTACCAAGTTCTTAATAAGATCTATTTATAAAAAATTAAATAATATTTATTATAAGGTTCTTTTTAAATTGCTACTATGAATGATGGAAAATGGATTTAGAAAAACTAACAGAGTTAGTAATTAATTTGGAAGATCAATTAATTCAAGATGCTGTAAAAGAAGCATTAGAACAGGATAACATGGATCCTTTCGAGGTTTTAGATGCATTAACGAGAGGAATGGATGAAGTAGGAAAATTATATGAGGAAAAGGAGTATTATCTAACGGAATTAGTTCTCGCCGGAGAAACCATGAAAAAAGCTTTTGCTATATTACAACCCATTTTAGCCGCTTCAGGAGGTTTGGAAAATAAAAAAAAGATTATCCTCGCGACGGTTAAAGGAGATAACCATGATATTGGAAAGAATATACTAGGCTCTCTCTTATTGAGTTCTGGATTTGAAATACTGGATTTAGGCATGGACGTCTCTCCTGATACGATTATTGAAGAAATAAAAGAGACAGGTGCAGAGATCGTGGCTTTAAGCACTCTCCTTACAGTTACGTTAGACCAAATAAAAAAAGTTCATGAGAGATTAATTGAAGAAAATTTAAGAGATAAGGTTAAAATCATAGTAGGTGGAGCCGCTTTAAACATGGATCTTGCTAAAGATTTAGG
>CAZRIR010000183.1:1885-5052 GCA_964600195.1 uncultured archaeon
AAAAAAATAAAAAGGTAATCTTAATCGCTCAGTTTTTAATAATTACTTCTACGGAAGATAAAGCTTCAATGAATATTAGAGAAAACCTCATTAATTCAGAACAATGTCAATTTATTGAACTTCAATCAAGATGGGATAATTATAATCTATTAAAACTTGAATCTATTAATTCAATAGACATAGATATGAAAATATTAGAAAATAATCAAATTTTTCTCGGATTAACTGATTCTCCTCTCATTTTTTTGAATGATCTCAGAAATATTTATGATATAATCAAACCAGATTTTCTGATTTTTGCCAGTAGGCATCGATCTGAAACGGAAAGGAAGTCATTTTTGGCACATGTGACAGGTAATTGGACTTTAAGGGCCGATTTTGGAGGAGAACCAAGAGATTTATCAAAAGCGAGCGCTCTTTTGGTGAAAGCAGGATTTCTTTCCCTCAAAGAACAATTAAATAACCCAACATTTAATGATTTTTCAGATTTTTCTCTCGATATCGAAGTAACTCATCATGGTCCGACAAAGTTGAACGAACCACTATTATTCATAGAATTAGGAAGTAGCGAACAAGAATGGAAGATCAAAAAGGCAGGAACGCTTGTAGCTAACTCGATTATTGGAACGATTGTCAATTATTTAATTTTAAAAAATACCCATCAAACTAAAATAGGAATTGGATTTGGGGGCACCCATTATGCCCCTCAATTTAGAAAATTAATTGATCAAAAAAATATAGCAATTTCATTTATCTGTCCTAAATATTACATTCAGGAACTGAATAAAGAAATGATCGCATTGATGATTGAAAATACCATTGAAAAAATTGATTATTTCATCATAGATTGGAAAGGTACGAATAGTAATGATAAAAAACATTTATTGCCATTATTGGAACGATTTGACATCCCCATAAAAAAAACGAGAGAATTCTAAATATTTATTTAATTATCATGATTCATCCTTAATCTTTTCAAAGTAAGTTATTAAGTTCTTGAATACAAAGTGGGCAGGAGTAAATCCCTGAGTTGCAGATTTTGAGAGAACTTTTTGAAGAAAACTTTCGTAAGTACAACCTGTTACAGTAACATTAAGTTCTCTAATATTGTACATCGACCTCCAAAATTGAGTTGGCCATGAAACCAATGCTTCTATAGTATTAAGATATTTTATTTTTCCTTGCTTGCTTAACTCTAATTCATTTTTAACCTTGTAAAGAATTTCATTATCTTTTTTGACAATCGTAATGATCCCATCATCCTTTATTTCACTCATGATCTGATGTAGGTCTTTTAAGTTGATCGCATCAATATTCAATTTTTTCAAATTACTCAAAATTTCTTTATCATTTACATCTCTCAATTTCATCATTACATAATTTCGAGCAATTATATTGTATTTTAAAGGTACTGTTTCATGATCTAAACGATTATATTGAATTAAATTTCCTAAAATTTCCTTAGCAGCCAAATATTTTAGTTTATTCTGATCATCTTCGGAAAAATCTTTTATAAAGGGTTCAGAATCGATAAAATACACGCCATAAAGTGTTTGTAATAGAGTTTTTATAGTATAAAACCCATCGACCAGGGCCTGCTCGACAGTATTTAAAACACTAATTCGATAATCAATATTTTTTAAAAATTGATCTTTTTCTAAATTGATTGGGCGAACCAAATGAGGTTTTCCGAGAGCCCCAAGGTAAGCATCCCATTTTGTTTTGAATCGATAATTTTGGGATTTTCCTATGCTTGAGAGTTTGTACACGACTTCATACAATTTCTCCAAGAAAACTTTTTCGTTAACATCAGTCATTCAATCAATGTATATTGCTTGTTCTTTAAAATAATATATATTTTGTGTATATTAATTTTATGACCAAAGTCTAAAATAATTAGTGTGAGATCTCTTGCATGACATCAATAACTCTTTTTACCTGATCATCATTTATAATTAATGGTGGTAACAAGCGAATGACGGTTAAACCTGCATTTAAAAATAATACACCCTTTTCTACAGCATTATCAATTCGATCCTTAACTGGTTTTCTAAAATCTACCCCAATCATCAGACCTTTTCCTCTAATTCCTCTGATTTGATCATTATTTTCAGCCATTTTATTAAAATTGAATAATAACTTGTTTCCTTGCTTTTCAGCATTAGTTACAAGATTTTCATCCCTAATAATATCGATTGTAGTGCTTGCAGCTGCGCATATGAGTGGATTTCCTCCAAAAGTGGAATAATGTTCACCTGTTTTAAGTTCATTCCAGAGATCTTCAGAAGCGATAGTAGCACCCATAGGAAGGCCTCCAGCAATTGCCTTTGCCATGCAGATGATGTCAGGTTCGATCCCATAATGTTCACATGCAAACATTTTTCCTGTTCTTCCAAATCCCGTCTGGACTTCATCGTCTATTAAAAGTAAATCTTTTTGATTACACAATTCCCGGAGTTCCTTTGGAAATTCATCTGGAACGGGATATACACCCCCTTCTCCTTGAACTAATTCTGCAATGATTGCCACTGTATTATCATTAATTAATTCGTTTACAGAATCTATATTTCCATAAGAAGCAAATTTAACATTAGGACTTATCCATGATATAAAAGGATCCCTATATTTCCTATTGAATGTCGTGGATAATGCTCCGAGGGTTCTTCCATGAAAACTTCTTTTAAATGCGATAATTTCTGGCTTTTTTATTTTCCTATCATAAATATTAGCTAATTTTATGGCTGCTTCTATTGATTCTGTCCCGCTATTTGATAGAAAAGTTTGAGTTAAAGGTTTTGGAGTTATTTCCGCTAACTTTTCAAGCAAATTTGCCCGAGCTTCTACGGGATATGAAGGAGGTACCATAATAACTTTTTCTAGTTGATTCTTTATTGCTTCGAGAAGTTTAGGATGGTTATGTCCGATGTTTAAGACACCATGACCTGCCACGCAATCCAAATATTCATTTCCCTGAGCATCATAAATATAGGCTCCTTTAGCTTTCACAATGACTTGGTCCTTTAATGAATAAAATTTGGGATAGTATTTTTCATGAATTTCCTTGATATTTTTCAAATTAACATCACCATACGTACTTATCATAAATGAAATACTTAAAAAAAATTAATTCTTTTGCACTATCATTGATTCATATTTTTTTTTAGATC
>CAZRIR010000184.1:0-5046 GCA_964600195.1 uncultured archaeon
TTATCTTTTTCTTGTTTAAAATAGATTTAAATAAGATTAGTAATATCTAATTTAAAACGAACCTTGTTTATAATGTCTGAGGAAAATCAGGAAAATGAACATGATGTTCAGAAGGAAAAGGACGAAATAGAACGATTAGGTGTTACTAGTACCTGGAATCTATTATCCGAATCAAAACCAAAAAAAAATACTGAAGAAAAAAAAGAATTTAAAGGATTTCAATAGCTTAGTTTTTTTTTTGTGAAATACTATTTTTTTTATATTTAAAGAAAATAAAACTATAAAATACGCTCTAGTATTTTTACTGCTTCTTTTACAAATATAGGACATCTTTCCTTGAAAAGACTTTGATCTCGTGCTATTTTTCTACCTTCTTTAGTGCTTATATCACATCCAATTAATTCCTTGCAAATAATAGAACCATAAACATTCTCAAATTGCTTTACAAAATCCTGTACTTTATTATATGTTCTTTCTTTTGCTTCAACATCTTCTATTTTATCCCTTCCATGTTTTAACCCTATTACCATGAAGCTACCAGTTACTGCACCACATATTTTAGCAAGACTTCCCATCCCCGATCCAAAACCTGTAGAAAGTTTTAATGCAATTTTATAATCTAAACCAAACTTGGGGCTGTAAGTTGATAATATTGATTGAGAACAATTAAATCCATTCATAAAACAAGACACGGCTTCATCAATTTTATTCATGTACACTCTTGCCTCTATTTAATTTTTTAAATAAACTATATAATTTAAATTCCTCATTTAGCTATTAATTTTGATCTTAATTGACAATAATAAAGAATAAAATTAATTTCTATATTATTTTATTTTATTTTGAAGTACTGGGTTGGTTGCATTATTCTTGCATTCAAACTTTCAAGCTTGTTAGAATCATACATTTCCGTTGTCCAACTATATTCTGTATTCAATTTCAAGGGGCGCCAACGAACATTTAATAGAGCAGATTCTTTATTTAATCCGTAAGAAGGCATCAGGAGTGAAAGTGTGAAAATATCATCGGAGAAAATCAAATTATGGTAATTGATAAAATCCATTTTTCCTTCTGAGACCTGGCTTTGATAATATGCATCAATGCTACCAAGCTTATTTAATGTGGTCCATTTCATTGAGGCGTAAATTTTCTCATCCTCACCAAATGGTGGTTTTCTTTCATGAGAATACTTGATCTTATCCTTGCATTTTAAATATTCATCCATAAGTTTTATGTTTGTTGTTAATGCTCGCGATCTTGTTCTTATTTCATCGTTCGAATACTCTACAGTGGCAGTGTATTCTCCATCCTCCAAATATCCATTCTTATCATGGGCAACGAATCTAACCAATCCCCTGTTCAATTTATCTACAATATATCCATTTAAATTTTGAATGTCAAATCTCTGTTTTTTAAATTGGTATTCATAATTATTTGGTCCTTCAATAATGATTTTTTTGATCATGTTCATACTTTTTTCCCCTGCCAATCCAAAAAAATTTATCTCAAATTTTGCTTGTTGTTTTATATCGTGAGCCATATCCTCATTATAATCGAAATATAATTGACTCGCTCCAATGGTGTCGATTGGCGGTACAGAATCAGTAATCTTTCCCTCAATATAAAATGATTCGTCAAATTCATCAAATTTATGTCTATATTGCAAACCTGTTATTCTAGAGATATTGTCAAAGTTTTCAAGTATTTCTGGATTAATTTTTATTCCTGCATCTGCTAATGCATTTACAATGTTTTCCAATTTGGCAGGACATCCTTTTATTGGTATCATTTCATTAATAAGTGGATTATTTCGATGCTTGTTTACCATGCATTGTCCCAATAAAATTGTTTTTTTTTTTCCGGGAGTAGGTTCCATTCTTTTACCCAATAACACTTCAATATCATCCCAAGGATCTCCTGCCCACGCAAATGAAATAGCGTTCATTAAAGCTGATGTAGTAGTTGAACAATACGTGCATAAAGAATTATCATATTCACGATATGAGAGTCCTTTTATTCCCTGTTTTTCAAAAGTGAGCGCGTTCATTCCATCTTCCGTATATTGAAATTTATACTCAAGAGGAATCCGAACATCATCAATTTTCTCTCCAATAATCTCAATATCCGAAATGTCTATGGATCTATTATTATCTTTAGCATAGTGATTTAAATATCCCACATTTGAAGGGTCATAACCTAAGATTGAAGATCCGACTTTATCTGCGGAAAACACGTCAGAAGACGCAATTAAAATGTTAGTTCTAAGCGCCCTTCCATCAATACCCGGCCCCCTTTCATTGGTATAAATCCCATCAATGATTGCAGCCGTAGGTGGGAGTTTTTTGGGTAATCGAGAAACAAATAGCTCTAGATCTTTTTCGGTATCTGGTGAATGACATTTTTTTCGTGAATTGATATCAATTAGCCCTTTTAAATTCTTAATGCCCAAGCTAACTTTTGTTTGAGAATGGGTCTTGAGAACAGGTAAAGTGATGATGAAATCGCTTTCTAAGGCATCCGAATTGAAATTAAGTTCGATCTCATCTCCTAAATTAACCTCTCTAAAGGGTCTTTCAAAAATATTTATTAATTTTACCCCATACTTTTTTTTGAATGTATTATATCCTAATGTTTCAAAAGCATGGTGAATCGTTTCATGATCGTTTGGTTTTGAGGTGACTGTCCCTTCTCCTATGGTAATATCTTTTATTCCCTGATTCCTTAACCAAACAATTACGTCCTCCATCACACGAGAAGTCGTGATGACCCCATATTTTGAGTAATAAGAATCCCTTGTCCAATAGACGATGTTTGGTTTTAAATATACGCTTTCATTTCCAGAAAGTGAACTTAGAGCACCGGAAAGTTCGATGACTTTTTTTACTGACGTAAATGGCCTTCGATAACGCGTTATGGCAACTTTATATTTGTTCATCTTCGTTCATCTTTGTTTAATTCCCATTATGTTTAAAGGTTTCCGTGTTTACAGAAAAGAATCACGTATTTAAAAAAGATTTATAAATATATAATTTATTATTTTTCTACGGCTATAGATACTCAAGAAACTGAAGTATCATGGTGGTTATCAAAATAGAGAAAAAGTTGATTAAAGCATGACAGAAAATAATATTTTGCAATGGTTAAAACAACTCAAGAAATATAGAAAAATGCCGGAATATAAAGAAGTAGAAATTCCACCTTCAGGACCTATATTAAAAGAACCTGAACTTGAAATAACTGATCCTGAGAAAGATTTTGAGACTCTAGTGAGGGAAGAAGCCTACTTTATTTCATTAAATAACCTATCGATGGATGAACTCACCTGGTTGCTCTCAGAACGAAAATTAAGTGTAGAAAAAGGTTATTCAAATGTGAAAGAGGATGATATAAGAAAACTAGCTGAGGAGATACATCAATATGGTCTCAATTACGATGAGTTATGCTGGTTGAACGCTGAAGTAATGGTCATATATAGGGAACATTTTCTAGAATGAAATTTAACTCATTGCAAAAAATAAAATTATTACAATTTTATCTTTAAATTAATGATATGTTTATATGTAGTTTATTATATAATGTACTTAATACATAATGATTTAGAGAGTCGTTAACATGGCAAAGCGATATAAAACCTATTTTTATGATGATGATGATGAAGATTCTGACGTTTTAATAATCCCTACGAGTCTCGTAAAGGATTTGGGATGGAGCCACTTGGGGGAATTGGAAGTGACTATTGAAACAAATCAGGCCAAGCAATTAGGACTTTTCATAACAAAACCTCAAATACGATGTCCACGATGTACTCACTTGCTTGAGAACGATCCAACCTTAGAACCAAGTGGAATGAAATGCAGCAATCCTGAATGCAATTATATCCGGAGAATTTATAATAAAATCACCCTCGATCAATTGATTAAGGAAAAATGATCAATATTTTATTTGTTTTTTCCTAACCCTTATTGAGAAATTTGGATTAATAATGATATAAAATCATTTTTTTAAACATCTCAAATTAAGATTATGAGTTCAAATGAATATGTAACTTTTAAAGGATATAAAATCCATACAAGTAATTATGGAACCAAATCTGCGCTTGTTGTTTATCCACTTTTTTCTAGCCATTATTTTTCTCCTCATGAAAGAATTCCAGTCACTGATATATCCGATCTAATTGGATTGAAAAAACTCACGAATCTATCTTCTTTAAATCTTGCTCGTAATCAGATTACTGAAATTAAAGAACTTGAGAACCTTATCAACTTGGAGTAATTATGTCTCACAAATAATAAAATAAATGAAATTATAGGACTTAAAGAACTTAAAAATTTGCATATTTTATATCTTAACAAAAATAAAATTACTCAAATTAAAGGACTTTATAATTTAATTAATTTAAAATATTTATTTCTTGATAATAATAGTATTACTCAAATTTAAGGACTTGATAAATTAATCAATATAAAATACTTGACTCTCGGTGAAAATAAGAGATCTAAGATAAAAGAGCTTGAAAAGCTATCTAAATTAGAGAAACTATATCACTGGCGAAATAGAATTTCAGAGATTAGTGAATTCCCTTCACTTAATAATCTAAATCATTTAAAATTATCCTACAATTTTATCCAGGAAATAAAAGGTTTAGAAAACTTGGTTAACTTAAAATTCCTTGATCTCTCAATGAATAAACTTTCTGATTTTAGAGGTATAGAAAGGCTTAGAAACCTAAAAAAACTTGAAACTTTATATCTGGATAATAATTATATAGCAAACATTCAAGGAGGAGTCCATTTTAATAAATTGAACAAATTAAAAGACCTATATCTTTATGGAAATCCTCTTGATGAGAAATAAAAAAAACAGATAAAGAAATGGTGTCGTGTCTCAACACGCATACATAATTATAATGATGAATTTGATTAGGTTCTTCTATACTTTTTTTAATTTGGGAAAAAATTTTTTAAATTTATAGCTTAAGAAATAGAATTATTTGAAACTTAGAAAAATATGATGTAAACCATTATTATTGAAATAACTAAGGCTACA
>CAZRIR010000185.1:0-5042 GCA_964600195.1 uncultured archaeon
ATTGGCATGAAGATTAATGATCCAATCGCAAGGGGAACAAGAAAATATACTGCTAATTTCTTTCGATAGAGTTGCATTACATCTTTCATGGATTTCTGGTCTTGTAATTGTGCCTGAGCATATTTTTTTCTGAATGAAAAATATCTTTTCTTTACGCCTCTCCCTACTTCTTTTGCCCTACCTTTAAATCGCTTGAAGCGACCACGATCAATTGCATCTTGAAATTCGTCCCTGATGATTGGAATTAAATATAATTGCAATAATAGCGAAGCGATACCATAAATAAATAAGATATCGTTTATCACGGCACCTATTCCTGTCTGCGTGCTACCGAGGTTAATTGCGCTTGATACAGTCGTATAAATTGCATAAATGATGAGGATAATAGGAATAACTATTTGAAAAATGACGATAACTTGTACTCCTTTCATTCCAATTTTGTTCTTGAATTTATCCAACAGAAAGAGAAACGCTGATGAAATGCTTAAAATCAATCCAAAACCCGATAAAAATTTTATCGCCCAGAAAAATACCAGGAAGGTGAAACTCAAACCAATAACACCAAACAATATTAATAGCATCACTATTGTCGTGATGATTAGCCCTATTATGTAAAATAATAAAAATTTCTTATCATCCATATCAATTCATAATTTAGTGTTTTATTTAAATATATAACTTTCACATTATTTACGGAATATCTTGGAAGTACGGGAAATTCTTTTTGTATCAATAAATATCCCTCTTATCACATAATAATCTTGGATAACATTTCTTCAAGATAAAAAAGGTTTTCCGGTGGAACTATTTTCTCTATAGTCTTTGCTAAAGAGTATTTGAATGCCCAAATTTCAACATTCTTATTTAGTTTTATTAATTTTTTTATTACAGGCAAGAAGTCGCCATCTCCCGAAACTATTATTGCTGTATCAAACGCATCTTCATATGCTTTTGCAATAACATCTATTGCAAGTTTTACATCAATTTTTTTTTCTATGGCTTCTTTTTCTGTTCTTTTATCAAACGAAGTCTTCACGGAATATCCACTGATATTCTTGAGGTCGTTATACCATTTCTTTTTCTTGGGATCAATCGGATAAACAACCCCTTCGTATAATCTGATTTCAATCAAATTTCTCTCCCTCATGATGATTTTTTTTAACTTATCATAGTCCGCTTTTATTTTATATTTAGCGAATCCCTTGAAAATGTTGCTATTATCGATAAAAACCATTATTCTGGTTGTATTCATTATTTTTTCCCATATTCAGTAAAATTTGAATTGCTATGAAATAAATAATGGACTATAAAATATAAATTAAAAAATAATTTATAGCAATTGCTAATGAAATGGGATTAAAAATACTATAATGTTAAAAATTCATTAATATTTTTCCTAATATATCTAGTTCTCAATTCACTGAGATTTTCATCAGTTTCGTAGAATTTATCGTCAAGTCTATTTAATTTTGCAGACTTATAGGCTTCAAAATATGCTTTCGTTGTTCCCGCTTCCCGAGTTTTTGAGTGAGGTTTTATTTCTTCATTGAAAACTTTTTGGACATCATTGATAACTTTTTTTGTTTTAAATGCTCTAATTTTTCCAAGTCCTTCAATTAGATCCTCAAGAAATATTCCATCTGTTACATATAAATATTGATTAAATCCGCCATTATCAATGAATTCTTCTAATTTCCACGTGGTATAAACATATTGGAATCCTTTCGATAGATTTTTAACGAGATCATGGTCATTTGGATTGTTTTTCATTTTATAATCTAAAAGATAATCAATTATAGCCTGTTCTAATCTTTCATCAGGGATTTTATCAAGTATGGTCAAGTTAAAATTATCATATCTTTTTCTATTCGTCCAACCTACCTTATTTGTGATATTTTGATTTAACTTCGACATGTCAACACCCATTATATAATAATTTTCCTTTTTATTAATTTTTTTTCATTGATGATGGCTCAAATAAAAGAAATAAATGGGTTAATAAATCAAAATTATCTTTTAATCGATTTACGCGACAAAATAATATCTTACATAATTTTTATGAAAATAAAAAAATTGAAAAAAATATGACAGTTCAAGAAAAAATCTATATCTTCATGTTTCCTTTGGTTTCATGAGCATTTCTATTATTTGATTGATACGAGGGACCATTAAGGACGGATTAGGAAGATCTCCTTCCGCGAGAAGACAATTTTCAAATAGTTGTTCGACGATGAGCTTGACCTTTTCATCATTTTGGTCTTTCTCATGTAAATCTATCAATCCTTTTATGATGGGATGTTCTTTGTTGAGCTCTAATATTTTACGGGGTATCTCAAAATCCTTCCCTGATTGAGTGACAGACCAATATCTCATTGCTCTTTGCATGCTAGATGTCATGCCACCTGAAGGATTCGCCAAACGACAGGCATTATTATACAAACGATCAGAAACCTTCGCATCTAATATTTTTTCTCCTAAAATATTCTTCACTGTTTCCAAGAATTGTTTTATATTTTCAGGTAGCTCTTCTTTTTCTTCCTCTTCCTTTTCTTTATCATCTACCTTTTCTTTCTCTTCTTTTTCATCTTTTTCTTCTTCTGTCACATCAACAGGCGTGAACCTATAATATTTAAATTCAGCATCATCACCTTCCCCTACTTTTTCCTTGTAATCACGGACATTCATCATCAAGAAATTATCAATTGGCTCGTCAAATAAAACAACCTCCAGGTCATGTTCATTATAATAACCTAAATGAGGAGATAATTTCATCGTGTTCAAATTTTCACCCACTAAATAATAAATTTCTTCTTGTCCTTCTTTTCTATCCTTGACATATTGTTCCAAGCTCCGATACTCATCATCCGTTGTTTTAGTGGTTTTCACTCGAAGATATTTCAATAATTTATCTGATTTAATTGGATCCGTTACTATACCCTCCTTGATGTAAAAACCATGGTTATCCCAAATTTTCTTATATTTATCAGGATCATTCTCAATCAAGTCATCTAATTCTCGGAAAAATTTCTTGATTAAGAGTTTCTCTATTTTCATCATGATGCGATTTACTTGAATGGTATCCCGGCTAATATTAAGAGGAATGTCATCCGAATCTACCACGCCAGACACAAATCTCAACCATTTTGGTATGAGGTCCTTACAGTCATTCATGATCATGACGTTTTTAGAATAGAGCGTTAAACCATATTCATCTTCGGGTCTAACAATTGAAATGGGGTTAGCTTCTGGTATGAACATTATGGAACGGAATTGGACTTGGCCATCAACTTTATAGTTTATAACATGAAGATAATCATCATAGCGATTTGAAATGTAATGATAAAAGTTTTTATAATCCTCCTCGGTTATGTCCTTTTGGTCTTTCTTCCATAATGGTTCCAATTCATTTATAGGTGATGGCTCTTTTGGTTCTTCTTTTTCTGGTTCTTTCTCCGCTTCATCCTTTTTCGTTTCTTTTTTTATTTTTTCTTCTTCTTTTATTTCTTCTTTGGTTTTAATTTTCGTCACGTAAATGGGAAAGGACACGTAATTGGAATATTTCTTGATGATAGATTCAATCCTAAATTGTTCTAAGTATTCTTTATCATCCTCTTTTAAAGAAAGAATTACTTCGGTTCCTCTCTCCTTTTTTTCCACGGGTTCAATTGTATATTCACCAGTTCCATCAGACTCCCATGTATAAGCAGTCTCTTCCTTTAGGTAAGACTTCGATAAGACTTTCACTGATTCTGCGACCATGAAGATGGAATAAAACCCTACTCCAAATTGGCCGATAATATCAAGATCTACATCTTTCTTGTCCATCTCTTGGGATATCGTTAATTGTTCCAAGAATTTTTGTGAACCACTTCCAGCAATCGTTCCCAAGTTGGTGATCATTTCATCTTTGGTCATTCCTATACCAGTATCCTTTACAGCAAGGGTATTTTCTTCGGGATTTATTATGATTTCTATCTTTAGCTCTTCATTAGGGCTCTCAATATTCTTTTCAGTAAGGGAAATAAAATGAATTTTCTTAAGAGCATCTACTGAATTGCTTATTAATTCCCTAAGAAAGACCTCCCTGTGCTGGTATAATGACTTACTTAGGATGTCCAATAATTTCTTGATTTCAGCTTTAAACTCATATTTATTTCCAGTCATATGTAAAAAAATTTATCCAAATATTAAAAACTATATGGTTTGATAACATGAATGATTAGCTTAAATTAATAAAAAGAAAAAGTTTTGATTTGAAGATTTAATAGTCTTCATTTTTAATTTTTGAAGGTATCTTTTTAACATCGTTAGCCAGTTTAGTAGCAATTTCCTCTCCTTTATCGCATTCTTCTGGCGTGGGATGACCATTAAACGTGATTGATTCATAAATGTCCCAATTCATGTTTTCGGAGAGTTTATCAAATTCTTTTTGGGCTCCTCCACTCCAACCATAAGAACCAAAATAAAGAGCTTTCTTGAATTTAACAAATTTTTTCTTTAGGAGTTCCATTATATATTTCATTGGAGGAAACATGCTATATTCATATGTGGGACATCCTATAACAAGTCCCGCTGATTTATACGCATCTGAAAGGATAAATGATGGATCTTCATTAGGAACACGATGAGTATGAACTGGGACTCCCGCACTTGAAATTCCTTTTAGCACTGAATTTAACATCACTTCCGTATTACCATACATGCTTCCCCAAATGACACAAATCTCAGGTTCTCCAAAATCTTTATTATAATTTGCATAACGAACATACTTATTTATAACTGCTTGAGGATTTCCCCTCCATACTAATCCATGAGAGGGAGCTATTACTTTTATATCGATATGTTTCAAATCATCAATAGCTTTGAGAACATTTGAAGAAAACATGCTGATGATATTCGAATAGTATCTCAAGGTTTCTGCTTCCCAATATTGTTTATGAACCTCTGGAGTTTCATCATCAAATATACTTCCTTGATGGACTCCAAAGGCACCAAAAGCATCTCCTGTGAATAAGACCTTTGAATCTGGTTCATACGTGGCC
>CAZRIR010000186.1:0-5019 GCA_964600195.1 uncultured archaeon
TACTCCTGGTTGTTGCAATTGCAATTACGATTTTGTGTGGTACAATATCAGGTGGATTAATTGCACTTAGCAAAAAATAAGCATTGACTAATATCATTTTAGAACTTAGTTAATTTAATCTTTTTATTAATATCAAAAAAAAAGAAAAAAAAAGTTATTATTCAATTTTTACATCAATTGTTTCAAATTCAGGCTCCAAGTATGGGGCCTCAATCCTCAAAAGCCCATTTTTGTAAACTGATGTTATATGTCCCGTATCAATCGGACAACATAATCCAAAAACACCGTCATACCTGATTGAATCAGTTTCTCCTACTATAAAAATAGCATCTTCACTTACTTTAAGTCTTATAGTATCCTTTTCAGCACCAGGTAAATATACTTCCATTACATAACGATCATCTTCATCTGTCCATGAACAATACTCAGGTAATACTACGGGTTTTCTGGGCTTTTCTTCTACTTCTTCAGTTTCTGCTTCAGATTTTACTTCTGTCATGTTATTCACATTCTAATAATATTTGGATTTTCACTAAATAAAATATGTTTATTATGATTAAATAGTTGATCGTAATGGAATAAAAATTATATTTAACAGGATCGTATATAAATTAGAAAATATTATAAGATTTTTTAAGAAAATTAATTAATTTTTTTTATTTCAATATAAACAACATCTTATAAGGATTTAAAATACCATTTCTAGATATTCCTAAATATTATATATTTTTTTACCATGTGATGTGGTTTATAAGTTTCCTTAGCGTATCTTATGCCTGGGATACCAAGATCTTGTTCTCTATTTACATATTTAACTTTATTACAGCATTTTTTTGCAAAAAGATGATTAATTGCTTGATATGAGCCTTCGTAATCCGCATGTGCTTTTTCAATATGTATGACCATTGTATTTTTGTTTAGTTTTTCTCCAATAGTATATGCAATGCATTTATTATCAACCAAAATGAGACCGCCTCTCATTTCCAGTTCTCTATAATAATCAAAAGCATTAATAATCGCTAAATGCTCTTGTTGAAGGTCCTCGTTACTCTGACATTCATTTATATCACACCATTCACTTTGAAGGTCTTTACAAGATTCTAAATATTTATCCTCTACTAAATGAAATTCAAAATCATAAATCGATGTAAATTTCTTTAATTTGCGTCTTTTTTGTCGATATGCGTTACCAGGGAGGGAAATTAATTTTTCTCTTTCGTATACATAATCCCAATTATCTCTATCTGGCTTAAAAGTGACTTTTGATTTCTCAAATCTCTTATCAGAATCTATAATTTGAACAATTGATTCTGGAACGCGATGAATCTCTAATTTTCCAAAATTATTGAATAAATCAAGTATAATGTCTCCAGGATTCTCTCCAATTGGAGCTAAAAAAAACAAAACATCTTTATCGCCTGTAATGGAGAGTTTCCATTGGTTTAAGTATGTCCTTGAAAATACAAGAATGTGATCTTTCCACTTTAGATATTCATAATTATAACAATCTTTCCAAATAAACAAATTTGAAAATGTAAATTCTGAAATTTCAGGAGGATATTTATGAAAGTATTCATTAAATAATGAACGATCTTCCATCTTGATTCTTCTGGCATTCTCTAAGTTCATTTTTTAACTTTTTAGTAAATATATTCTTTTGTTATTATTTTAAATAGAAAGGAAAAAAAAAGTTTTAGGTTTAAATTTCAAAGACTTCTTTTGCTTTATCTTCTATGATAGTGTTATTAACCAAATCCCATATTTCCCCATAGTAGAAATCCTCATCATTTTTGACTATAATTGGTAAACTTTCAACACAAGCACTCATGTCACAATAAATACTATAGAATTTTTCATTTTTGAGAATGGGATCGTTGGAATTCTTAGGTTCAAGATAATCTATTTCTTCATATTTAACGTTATTTTTATTGAGCCATTCTTTTAGTTTATCACAGAAAAAACAATCTTTTTTTGTAATAATTTTAAATTTCATAATAAAAATTGAGGAGAAGTATCAATTTAAATTTTAGTTTTATATATCAGAAACTATCAATAACAAAAAAGAAAATTAAGGGAGAAAATCGTCAAAACCCCAATAATGATCTTCTTCCTGTTCAATAATAGTTTCGAACATTCTTTTAGTCTTGATGTCCCCTAATTTAACTCCTTCTGCGATAATTTTTCGATATAACTTAATTGCATAATCTTCAGCATCTCTATCAAGTTTTATGAAATCATCAACATTTTCTCCGATTTTAGGAAGGGGTTCGACTTGAGCTAAAGCTTCCTTATCTATCTCATAGATTCTTTCAGCTATCATTTCCATGTGTTCCATTTCTTGCATGAAGACTGATTTTAACAATTCTGATATAACTTGTGCTTTATTTTTACCCGTAACTACTTCTAAAGCAACCTTTTTTCGCCTCATTCTTTCCAAGCCTTCAGCTTTTTCATGTTGGGTCGTGTATTGAATGATAGCAGAAATTTCACTTGCAAGTGCTTTATTAAGCAAAGCAATATAATCCGGATTAAAAATATTTCTCCATTCTGACGCTGGAGTCTCACCTAAATCAGGTTCATCCTCAATTTCCAAATAATCTTGAAATTTTAAAAGATGTTCTTCCTCCTCATCATAAATGTTTGAGAACAATTTCCAGGTTTTTCTATCTCCTATATCTTTTGCGGCTTGGATAATTTTTCGATATAGTTCTAATGCTTCTTCTTCAGCTTTTACACCTAATACTGTGAAGTCTTTTATAGAATTGCCGATTGAAATCGGATCTGGTTTTGTTGTAGCTTCTCCGCCTAATATATAGATTCTCTCCATAATCTGTGCAAGATGTTTCATTTCTTGAATAGCTAAATCCTTTAAAATTCCTCCAAATTCATCATAGGTTGTAGAATCTAATAGATAATTCTCTTTTATAACTTTTCGAAGTATTTTTTCCATTTTTGTATGTTGCAACATATATTGAGCTGAAACTTGGATTTCTCTTGCAACAGCTTTATTAAGAAGATTAATATATTCATCTGTTGGTTTTTCTAACTTAATACTCATTTTTATTTACACTTCTATACGATCTTTGATTTTTAATTTAGACTTTTCCTAAAAAAAAGAGTATGAGACATATAAATCTTTTCCCTAATAATTATATGTAATGGGTAAATCAAAAAATGTAAATTCAGTTTAACATTTAGAAAAAGTATTAAATTACAATATCAGAAATTAGGGAAAGGCAATTTATTTTTATATTTTTTCACTTATCAGTGAATTTATTTTTTATAGAAAATGAAAATTATATTGTTATAATAATTTTGCGAATATCAGGATTCATTCATATTGTATGAGAAGAATAATTAAATAAGAACCTTAAATTTATTAAATTAGGTGATAAATCGTGGACATAATCGAAAATGATAATGATGAAAAAATAGTAGTTTTAGGCTATAAAGATGAAGCGATTGATAAATGCACGGATTATGAAGATATACTCAGATATATTCAAGATCCTGAGTTAAAAGAAGAAATTGATGATTGTTTCACACATCGTCTTTTTTCTCATTAAGGCTTCTAGTCTAAAGATCATATTTTTTTGATTCTTAAATATTAAGGAAAAGATTTTATTTATTAAAAAAAAATGAAGGAGAGGATTAGGTTGAATGATTCGAACGATAAAACCGTGTTAATAACTGGTTCAACTGATGGGATTGGAAGAGCAACAGCATTAAGGTTTTTAAAAGAAGGATATAATGTAATAGTTCACGGAAGATCCCGAGAAAAAGTTTTTCGGACAATTGATTTTATCAAAAAAGAAACAAATAATTCAAATATAGTTCCAATGTATGGTGATTTAAGATCACATTCTGAAATTATAATGATGATTGATGAAATATCTGATCATTTTGATAAAATTGATATATTGATAAATAATGCTGGTGTTTTTAGACCAAATAAAACTCTAACAGAAGATGGAATAGAAGAAACTATAGCTGTAAATTATATTGCCCCTTTTATCATATCAAATCTTTTACTTGACCTGTTATATAAGGCTGAAAAAGGTAAAATTTTAAATGTGGTATCAAGGTTACATTCAAATAGCTTAAATTTAGAGAAATTGCAGGTAGAAAAGAGATATAATGGAATTAAAGCCTATTCTGTTTCAAAAACGTGTCTCATAATGTTTACATATCAACTTGCCAGGTCATTAGAAGATAGGGGGGTATCTGTAAATTGTCTCCATCCTGGGGTTATTGATACAAAATTGCTAAAAGCAGCGTTTGATTCTTTCGGAGATACTCCCTCAATTGGAGCGGATCACGTTTTTTTTGCTGCAACAGATCCAAGTTTGGATAATGTAAGCGGTAAATACTTGGAAGACGATAGAATTACACCTTCAAATAAAATCACATATGATCAAGGGTTACAAAAAAAGCTCTGGGAAAAAACGGAAGAGATTATCGGTTTAAAATGCAATGTTAAAAATTATTGTAAACCTTTATGAGTTAGATTTTATTCAATTGTAATCAAATAGTATTCAAGTTAAAATATTGAACTAAACAAACTGAATTTCTATATACAGTTTCAAAATTATTTATATTGATTTATATTTTATAAAATTAAAATTATACTTTATTTACCAACTCACCCTATTTCCTCCCATAATAATTATTTTATAAAGAATAGATTTAATTGTTTTTCTAATTGTTCTTAGTACAAGAAAGAATTTCTAAAAATTACCTTTCTAAAAAAACAAAAAGTAAATAGAGGTTGAATTATATGAGTGAAGAAAAGAATAGTGATATCAAGATATCTGAAGAATTAGATACGAGAGGATTATTTTGCCCGGAACCACTTTTTGAAGTAAGAAATTTATCAGAAACTCTTGAAGTTGGGCAATGCTTTAGAGTCATAGCTGATGATCCTGCCGCGGATGAGGATTTGCATCGATGGGCGAAAAGGACTGATACTGAAGTAGTTGAGTTTAGAAAGGATGGAGAAGACTTGATCTTCACATTTAG
>CAZRIR010000187.1:0-2623 GCA_964600195.1 uncultured archaeon
TTTTATTCTAAATAAAGAGTGTTATATCGAGATAATATTGAAAAATTAAGAAATCATTGTTAATTATGCAATAGCAAAAATTTTATTTAAAAGATGTATTATAATATTTAGAAATATCATCAAATTAATGATGATATGTATTAGAAAATAAGTATTCATAATTAATCAGTATCTCATAATATTATTGTTTGCTTACAAGAGTTAAGAATATTCACAAAATATTATTACAAATTAAAAAATAATTCAAATCATTATCATTTCACCAGAAAAAAATAATTATAACCAATCATAGTAATAAAAATAATTCATTCACTTAGAGAATGGAATAATCAAGGCAATTATGGGAGTATTTCCCGTTCTATTCTACATAGGTGAATTATTTAAGCATAGTTAAAGGATTGTTGTGTTCCAATTTTTTAATTCTATGTATTCCTAAATGATTATGGAATATTGATTTAATTTGAATATGTAAATAAAGTAAGAAAAAAATTGGAAGTGAATTAAGATTACAAATCAAACAGACTTTACAACTAAATATATTATTGATGCTAAATTTAAAATAAAAGGTGTTGTTGAGAAATCAGACATTGTTGGTGCCGTTTTTGGTCAAACAGAAGGCCTTTTATTGGATTTAGATCTAAGAGATTTACAAAAATCTGGAAGGATTGGAAGAATTGAAGTTGAAAATGAATCCAAGGAAGGAGTATCTGAGGGAATAATTAAAATTCCTTCAAGTTTAACTCGACGTGAGACGGCATTACTTGCAGCTACCGTTGAAACCGTATCAAGAGTAGGTCCTTGTGAAGCAGAAATAAAACTTGTTGAAATAAGGGATGTAAGACAGACGAAGAGAAAAAAAATTATTGAAAGAGCTGCTGAGTTACTAAAAGAATGGGATACAAAATCACTAGAGTCCAGTGAAATAGAAGAAAAAATTGATACAGATATTAAATTAGCGGAAATTACCTCTTGGGGTTCAGAAAACTTACCGGCGGGTCCTGATGTTGATGAAGATTCTGAATTAATTATCGTAGAAGGTCGAGCAGATGTATTAAATTTATTAAGAATAGGAATAAAAAATACTATTGCTGTCCAAGGAACTCAGGTTCCAAAATCAATAATAGATTTAACAAAATCAAAGGAGACAGTGACAGCTTTTTTAGATGGAGATCGAGGGGGAACTATTATCTTAAATGAGCTCTTGCAAGTAGCAAAAATCGATTTTATTGCTCGAGCTCCTGATGGTTATGAAGTTGAAGAATTGACTCGTAAACAGATGATCAAAGCGCTTCAAAATAAAAAACCCGCAGATCAACTTGGGGATACGGAGCAAAAACCCAAACCCAAAAAAGAACCTAAGAAAAAAGAGGATCCTCTTCAAAGAATTTTGAATAAAATGAAAATAAAAGATGCAAAATTCATAAATGATGCAATAAATAACATTCAAATTGCCCATAGTATTGGTTTTAACAAAAAAGGAGAAGAATTATTCACGATGCCCGTTGGAGAATTATTTGGAAGCATTTCTAACTATAAAAATTTGAGTTTCCTTATAATTGATGGAATTTTATCTTCACGACTTCTATCTTTAACTATGGAATTAAAGGTTAAATTTATTGCCTGCAAAAATAAAGAAGAAGATCTTAAAGTACCTGATAATACCTTTGTTTATTATTTTTAATTTTTTTTTATTTATGTACGACATTCACATCAATGGGTAATCCATTAATAATAGAATTTGAAACAACACAATGTTCCTTAAAATTATTGATGCATTCATCAATTTTTTTAGGTTTTTCTGTATTTTTAGTGGTTAGGTATAATTTGACATCAACTTTTACTAATCGTAATCGTTTTAGAGGGCCACTATGAGATAAAGTGCCATCTACAATAATTTCTAAATCTTCAATATTTATATCATATTTCTTTAAACAAAATGTTAATGTTGATCCTAAACAACCCCCTATTCCAATTAATACATATTCTACGGAGCTAGGTCCAAGATCAGTACCATGAAATGTCTTTGGCTCATCAATATGGATATCATTAAATTTTCTTGTCTTCGCTATGAAATGTAGTTTTTCTGATAACCGAATGGATATCTTCATGATTATATAAGGGTGCTATTTAGTTACAATTAAATCATGAGGTCGGAGCAGGCCAAAATACTTGCCCGACAAAACTAAATATTAATTGTAATACGTAATAAAGAGCTCCTATAATTACAATTCCTATAGTGCAAATTTTAAATACAAGAAAGTATTCTTTACGATCCGGTTTTGTTGCAACTTTCAAAACTCTTTTGGCACTTTGTAAGAATTCCTTGAATCTTTCTGGATAACTGGGCTTTTTTCCTTTATGATATTTTGCATATTTTTCATATTTAGGATAATTAGACATTTATATCACGATATTAATCTAAAATATAATTTATAATCTTTAAAAAAATAACAATCTCTTTGATTAATCTAAAATTGAGTTGCTAAAAAATTTAACGTTTAAATTAGATCTTGCTCTATTCACTTTCAAGGATGCTTGAAATAAAGGAATTAACCGAAAATTCTTCAATATCATCATAACCTTGCCCATTTCCAATAAATAATATTGGTTTTTTTGTTTCATG
>CAZRIR010000187.1:2723-4967 GCA_964600195.1 uncultured archaeon
CTCAAGCGACTTATCTGTTCACCTTTCAAACGTTCCACCAATTGGTTACAAATTTCTTCAGCAGTATCCAATGCTACATCATTACTTATCAAGAGCAATTTTAATTGAGAAATATCATCCAGTTTCTTTTCAGTTATTGTCTTCTTAACAAAATTAGAGAAAATTTTAGACACTTTCTTTTTCATGAACAATATCACGTAAAATTAGAATATTTTCAGATCTGAGGATTTCCTTGCTGAATTAATTGAGACATTCCCTGTAATGTTGTATCAAGTTTATAAAGCTCATTATTAAGGTATTTTATTTGTTCATTATGCTGTTCTATTATTGATTCAATGAATTGATTTGCTTCTTCAATGCTTTTATCAACGACAACATCTTGCCCTACATAAGTTAAAATCTTTTCCGTATTGCTAATACCGGCCTTGATTATGATCGAGCCGCCAATGGGTATTAAGATTTCCTCTCCCTCCTTAATATTTTTAAGATTTTCTATCGTAGCTTTCGTGGTCAAGTAATTCTGTAAAGAAGCACTGATTAATCCTAAATTTTCAGCGAGAGCATCTCTTTGTTCTTTTAAATATTGAAATTGGTAAATTTGTTGTTGAATATTATTATTTTGAGTATTCTCCATTTTTATACAAGCTTTTATTGACTTAATTCACGAATAAGATAATCTTGACTTTCTTCTGGGCTGATAACTTTTACTTCTTCGATTTTTATTTGACGTCTATAAAGCCCGATTGATGTTATCATGGCATACATCTTCTCAAGGGCATCTTCCTCCTTTAAAGCCCTTATCTCTTTGCTGAATTTATACTTTTTATGATTTTTAAAGTATGTACCTGTAATCTTAAAAATCTTTATCTCTGACGACATTAAATTAAATCATATTATTCTGTGATTGAAGAATTAAATATAGCAAAAAATATTAAATTTTGGTTTTTTGCTATAAAAATTTCTCTAGTCTGAAAAATTAAGAAGAAAACAGATAAATCTCAATAATTTTCCCCACCTTGACATTCCTCATTTCTCGAATCAAGAGTCTTTAAATTCATGAATAAAGTTAGATATAAAATGCTAAAGATAATCCATAATATAGCTTCAATTGTCAGTATGCTCAAAAATAAGATCAAGTTGAGAAATGCAATTGAATATAAAAACCCATATGTATGCAATTTTTCAAGTCGTGGAAGATTACCCTCATTTCTTAAATTTTCCTTCAAAAGATATACCAAAATGGGAATGAAAATATACAAAATATAGTAAATTCCACTTATTAATTGAAGGATCAAGAGAATGAGGAGTAAAATATATGGTGTAAAAAGAATAAAAAAGCTGAGATAAACTCCTTTTTCATAAACATTGAAACTTGTCATCGCAGTTTTAATATTGGCTTTTTTATCACCTATAAAATCTGGTATGTTTTTAATTGAGAAGTAAGTGAAAAAGAAAAATGTAATAAGATAAAATAATGGTGTAATTTGCCATAATGATTTATTAATTATCCAACCTGCAATAAACGGAATTGCCATGATACCTGAAAATGCGATCATACCCGTTATTGCATTTCTCTTGAAACGAAGTGGTGGGGCTGAATAAAAAATCGAGTCAAAAACACCAATTAACGCAATAATGAAAAATAACAAATTAATCCGTGTTGAGAGAAATAAGATTAATGTATAAAGAATAATCAGGATATTTCTAATATTTTTAAGTCCTACAATATCAAGCATTTGCGTCCTATATGGTTGATTGATTTCATCTTCAAATCGATCATAATAGGCATTGATTAAATTCGCAGAAGCAGTAATCATCATAAAAATTGTTAATCCAAGGAATAATGTAAGGATATTCCATGGTACCATAAATACATATCCAAAAAAGAAGGCCAAAGTTGCAAATAACCATGTTCGTGGTCTTGCTAATGCAATTATGGTTAAACTTCTCCTACTAAGTTTGTATAGTCCCATGTTTTATCAAATAATCCTCTTAAAATAATATTTCTACTATTGAATTTCAAATTCTATTACGAATTTGTCTATTTAAAGTACTTGAGAAAATATTTAAAAAGAAGAAATAGTGGTTATATTTATTACAATTCAAGCACGGATGTAATTCGAGATAATTCAGGGCCGGTACTATCAACCCCAAATATTCCACTTCTGTCATTTACGATTGCCCCCGCACTAAGATATTGTATTCCTCGATTAATACTCGAAACATCCGTTTCTTTTACTTTTA
>CAZRIR010000188.1:0-1434 GCA_964600195.1 uncultured archaeon
AAAATATTTTTGCAGCAAATGTAATAGATTTCATTATCGTGGTGAGATTTATGATAAACATTTAGAATATAAAGAAGAGGAGTTAAAAAAGAAAGATACATCGAAATTTATTGGAAAAAAATCTAAGAAAAAAAAAAAAATTCCAAGCGATAAAGTAATTAATTTTAATTATGAATCGCTCAGACCTATAGCTAAAAGACAAATAGATCGATTGTATAAAAAAATGAGAAAAACAAATAACAAAGAGCTTTATATTTTTCAAATTAATAAGGTGATATTACATGAAGAAAAAGCAATGAAAGGTGGATTGGGTTTTGAATAAATTATTAGAATACTTTTGGGAAAACAAAAAAGATATTGTTACAATGGAGGATTTGGCAAATATTGCAAGAGATCTTTACTTTAATTACAAGAATATAATAAATTACCTAATCAAAAAAAAAGAAATCATTAGGATTTATGGGGATCTCTACTATATAAAAAAAATTGATGAAATCAATACAGAAGGTTTTTATTGAGAGAGCCAGGCCCTAAAATTAATTTCAAAAGCTCTTGAGTATGAAAATGATAATAAATGGTATTTTGGCTTACACACAGTTTTAAGATTTCATGATATTTCATTAAAAAACCATCCTAATGATTATATACTTGCTTCAAGAAAATTTTTTCAAAAAAGAAAAATAATTCTAATGGGAAAAAATATAAATTTGTTGGTGTTTAACGCTAAATTCTTTAATTTTGGAATTATCAAAAATGGAATAAAATATTCCGATTTGGAAAAGACTTTTCTAGATTTCATATATTTATGGAAACATAAAGAAATCCCTAATCTAAAAATTAAATTAATATTAGAAAAATATCGAAAAAAGCTTTCTCAAAAAAAAATGATGCATTACATAGAATATTACTCGAATGAAGTTAAACAAGTAATTGAAGAATTTTTTAAATGATTAGGTAAAAATAACAGGTATCTTCTTAAAAATAAAATTAAGATTTTAATTAAGCCTTGCTGATTTTATCAGTATCTTTAACGTAATCTTCTGGATTACCCCCCGCAGTTACGTAATCAACATAGACTTTCAAGCTTTTTAAAAATAATTCTCCTGCTATGTTCAAAATAGGGGTTTGTGATTCATCATCAAAAGAAGACCATAAAGTCACTTCCACGCCATTACCTTTTGGTTCTAAAATATATCCTATGGAATTCATTGGACTTCCCTCTTGATCTGAGGTTATGATTTTATTTGGGACTCGTTCTTTTACAATATTAGTGACATCTCCAACATTGGTTTTTAAAAAGTATTTATCATCTCCGAGATCGGAAATTTCATTTACTACTATATTCCATCTTGGTAACGCCATTAAATCGCTTAAAATTTCATAAACTTTTTCTAAGGGGGCTTCAATATCTTTTTTAATATCTATTCTCGCCAA
>CAZRIR010000188.1:1534-4934 GCA_964600195.1 uncultured archaeon
TTTTCTATTAGGTCGTGAATTATTTGAATCTCATCAGATTGGAGACCTGGTTTGATTCTATCTATATTTCTCATTGTTGTATATGTATCAGAAGGACTTAAAATGATTGGAACTCCTTTTTCAGTTGCGGCGGTAATGATTTTAGTATCAGGTATAATATAACCTGTTAAAATAATGACCGCTACATCTTCATTTAAAGCAGCCAAGATTAAGTCAGATCGATCACCACCAGTAATAAATGCGAAATTTTTAACCTGGCGTAAATATTTTAAAGCAGCTTGCACGTTCATGGCACCAATGATATAATGCTCAACATTATTATTCAAACCCGAAGTTGCCCCTTCATTTAGCAGTTCACCCCCAATACTTCCTAAAATTTCCAGAACTCGTGGAGAATACAATACATAACTTTTTTCCACGATCCCTAATACCGGAATTCCATATCGTTTAATGTTATTTTCCTCCAATTCTTCTATTCGTGCAATATATTCGTGATCAATAAGGTTAAAAATTATTCCCTTAATTTTCATGTTTCTATAATCAAAATAATTCTTTGTAAAATACAAGTTATCGATACATCTATCCGATGATTCACAATTAACTACTATTAATTCTTCAATGCCAAGGTTTTGTGCTATTGAAATGTCATCAATCCCAACCCTAATGAATTTTCTTATACTAGGAGCGCCCTCAATGATCACATAATCAAAATCTTTTGAGATAACCTCATACGCTTTTTTAATTTTATCTAAATAATCTTCCTTGATATCCCTATCAATCAAATCAATATAATAGGAATCGGGAATTGAAACAGGAGAGGTAATATCATAAGGTATGACTTCTTTCAATACGGAATTTTGAATGAAACCTACGTCTACGTCAGCTTTATTCGAAAATGCTGCTTTTGGAATTCCTATAGGCTTGAAATATGCGACCTTTTTACCTTGATTCTGAAGATATTGTATTAAACCAATACTTAAAAGTGTCTTACCAACGCGTTCTTCAAGAGAACATAAATAAATATTTTTTACCATCTTTTTTTCCTCTATTATTTCAACATTTCTTCTTGTTTTTTTAGGTTTTTATATTTTTTTATTTTAATTCGTTATTGTAATTTTAATATCCACAGCACTATATCCTTTTATGAATGATAGAAGTGGATTGATATCAAGTTCTACTATTTCAGGAAAATCATTAACTAATTGGGAAAGTCTTAGCAGCACATCTAGAACTGCTTCAATATCAGATGGACTTTCCCCTCTTACTCCTTGTAAAAGACTATAAACTTTTGTGTTCTCGATCAACTTTTTCGCATCTTCTCGTATAAACTTATAAGATAAAGCAAATGCTACATCTTTCATGAAATTAGCATAAATACCCCCCGTTCCAAACATTAATAAAGGACCAAATCCTGGATCTTTTGACATTCCAATGATAAGTTCCGTTACTTTTGTTTCTTTTTTAAAATCAATCATTTCTTGAATCTCTACACCATATATGACCGCATTTTGAGGGCCAAATTTCTTTATATTTTCAACTATTTGAATATATGCTTCAAATGCTTGTTGAGGGGTTTCAATATTAAGAGCGATGCCACCAACATCAGTTTTATGAATAATTTGAGGGCTAACTATCTTCATGACTGCTTTTCCAACTTCTTCCTGTAAGTTCATGGCTTGTTTTGGAGTTTTGGCGAGTCTTGATTTTGGTGATTTAATCCCATAGCACTCAAATACTTCACTAGTTTCAAAACTTAAAAGAACTTTTCTTCCGTCTTCTCGGGCGCTTTCAAATATTTCTTTTACTCTTGTTTTATTAACCTTAAAATTTGGTAACTCACGCTCAGATAAAGGGGTTGTTTTTAAATGCTCACCATATTTAACCAACATTTTAAGAGAATGAGCTGCTCTATCAGGAAAATGATAACAGGGAATGAAATTTTGTTTCAAAAAATTCCGCCCCTCCGAAATTGATTTTTCACCTATGAAGGAACAAATAATCGGTTTATTTCTCTTTTTTAGATGATTCGAAAAGACATCATAAACAAGTTTAGCAACTTCGGTAGGTCGAGTTTGCGCTTGAGGAGTAACAATTATCAAAGCACCTTCCGTGGTAATCTCGTTTGAATTCATAACGAGACCATTCAATCCAAAAACGGTCTGGAGAGTGAATTTATATCTATCAGGCATGGCATCACCAACAATATCTATTGGATTAAAAATTGCAGCTTCCAAAGGTAAATTTTCTCTTAGATTATGTAAGATTGGTTCAGAAAATGAAGCAAATTTGAGATTTTCACGTTCAAATGCATCAGTAGCTACAATTCCGGGACCTCCTGCGTTTGTAATGATAGCAAAAGAATTATTTTTCGGTATGGGTTGAAAAAGAAATATTTCACCAAAATCAAAAAGATCTTCTATAGTTTTAGCTCGAATGACCCCACATTTTTCAAATGCTAACTCATAAGCAATATCCGCTCCTGCGAGTGCTCCCGTGTGACTTGAAGCTGCCCGAGCTCCTGCTTCACTAACACCTGATTTTAAAATAATTATTGGTTTTTTTCTCGTAGCTTTAGGAAGGACTTCTAAAAAACGATCACCATCTTTAATACTTTCCAGATAGCATAAAATGACTTTTGTTTGTTCATCTTCAGCTAGATATTCTATAAAATCAACTGCTCCCATATCAGCTTTATTTCCTAAACTAATGTTACAAGAAAATCCAAATGCTTCATTCATTGAGTAATCCATCATTCCTGTCAACATCGCTCCTGATTGTGAAATCATGGCAATGTTTCCATTTTTAGGTGTTTCTCCTGCAAATGATCCATTGTAGTTTAAACCAATAAAGCCAAGACAATTTGGACCAAGCATTCTCATGTTATAAGTGCTTGCAATTTCAATTAATTTATCCTCTCTTTCAACTCCTTCTCCACCTATTTCTTTAAATCCTGCGGTAATTATGATAAGTCCCTTGACTCCTTTTTCACCACATTCAATCGCAGAGGGAATGACAAATTTACTCGGGATGACAAATATAGCAATATCAATCGCATCATTCACGTCTAAAACACTATTATAAGTTTTAATACCCATTATTTCTTTAGAACGAGGATTGATGGGATAAATTTTTCCTTTATATCCCGATTTAATGATGTTGTTTAAGACAGTATTTCCGACTTTTCCTGAGGTTTCACTCGCTCCTATAACAGCAATGGATTTTGGGTTGAAGAAGAATGAAATATCCTTATCTTTCTTAATTGACATGAATGATTTAGAGGGTATATTATTTTTTTATTAATACTTGATATATTTATTGATTATTTTTTAAGTTTTCATTTAAAAATTTAAATATCTTTTTATCTATTTTGTAAAAAAAAAAATTGATTGAATGGTTGTTT
>CAZRIR010000189.1:0-4927 GCA_964600195.1 uncultured archaeon
TCAGTAAGAGCTTATCAAGAAGATAACACGTGTTATATTGGGAAGTTAATTGTTCATCCAAAACATCAAGATCAAGGAATTGGAAATATATTACTTCAAGCTATTGAATCATTTTTTCCTAATGTCAAAAAATATGAATTATTTACTGGAGAAAAAAGTGAAAAAAACTTATATATTTATCAAAAACTAGGATATAAGGTGTTTAAAACCGAGCCGCTTAGTGAGAAAATAAATCTTAAATATTTGAATAAAAAAAATATAAATTCAAAATTAAATTAAATGTTAATAATCTAATTTTTAATATTTTAGGAGATTTAATCTATGAACTCCATACATTTAAAGTTTCAGACAATAGTTTCCGCGCTTATAGAGGAAGTATGGGATTGGATAACATCAATTAAAGGGATACAAAAAGAAATGATGCCCTACTTCAAAATGACGGCCCCTAAAGGTATTAGAAACATTAAAGATGTAAAAATTGTATTAGGGGATGTCTTATTTCGCAGCCATATTTATTTATTTGGGTTCTTACCAATTGGTCATGATGACATGACTCTCATAGAATATTCAGAAGGGAGAGGTTTTATCGAACAATCCCCCATGTCTACAATGGAACTTTGGCGGCATCAAAGAGAAATAGATACAGTAGATACTGGCACGTTGATTACCGATAATTTGACCTTTAGACCAAAATATGCTTCAAAATCTATTGGAAGGTTCATGCAGCGTGTTTTTCGCCACCGTCATGAAGTACTCAAAAAAAATTTGGATAAAAAGTAAATTTAACTCTATAAATGATAATATTTTGGAGACAAGAGAATGTAGATTTAATCAGAATTATCCTGATATGACTAATAATTTTTTAAATGTGATAAAAAAATGAGTATCTGGTTATTAAAAGTTTTATAATTTAATGTAATTTATGAGTTGATACCCCTGAAAAAGGTTGTAATAGTTAGTGGTGCTCGAACACCGGTGGGTAAGTTTGGAGGTGTATTTAAAGATATTGCTGCGGTTGAGTTAGGATCAATCGCAATTAAAGCTACGATTAAAAGAGCAGGAGTTGATAATGATCTGATTGAAGATGTAATAATGGGAACAATACATCAGGAGGGAATGGGAAACAATCCTTGTCGAATAGCAGCATTAAAAGCAGGCATTCCGCATTCTTCTGGAGCCTTGACTGTCAACAATATATGCTCTTCGGGGATGAAAGCTGTAGAAATAGCCGCTCATCAAATCCAATTAGGGATAAATGATGTAGTAATTGCTGGAGGGATGGAAAGTAATAGCCAATGTCCATACATGATGTTGGACATGAGATGGGGTAATCGTTTGGGTAATAAACAAGTTGTTGATGCATTATATTACGATGGATTTACCGACATTCATGGAGTGTATGGTAGTTACTTCCATGTAGGAGAAACTGCTGAAAATATAGTAAGAGATTCGAAAATTATCTGTAAAAATTATGAAATACCACAAATTGTCTTGGGATTTGAGGAAATAAACCAGTTTGCCTTGAACAGTCATTTAAAATATCAAAAAGCAAAGAAAGAAGGTTTTTTTAAAGAAATCGCACCCGTAGAAGTTATTAATAAGAATATAAGAAAAGTGATTTCTGAGGATGAAAGTCCAAGAGAGGATGTTACCTTGGAAAAATTGAACCACTTAAAACCTGTTTTTAGAGAAGGGGGATTTGTAACTGCTGGAAACACGCCAAATCTAAATGATGGCGCTGCTGCCGTATTATTAATGTCTAGCGAAAAAGCTGAAGAGTTAAACTTGACTCCTCTAGGTATTTGGAAAGATTGTGCTATGGGGAATGTAGAACCCTATTACATGGGTATAGGTCCAATTGTTGCGATAAGAAATTTAATATCTAAGAATTCTCTGAAACTTGATGACATAGATATTTTTGAGATCAATGAAGCCCAAGCGCAACAAGTATTATTCTGCATTAAAGGTTTAGGTATAAATGAGAAAAAAGTGAATGTGAATGGAGGTGCAATCGCTATAGGACATCCTCCTGGAATGACAGGAACTCGATTGATATTAACAGCCCTTCATGAATTAAAACGTAAAAAATTAAATCGTGTAATTTGTTCTCAATGTGCTGGTGGTGGAACGGGTATGGCAACGTTGTTAGAAAGATATTAGAATCTTATAAAGGCATCTATTGCAATAGAAAAGCACAAAATCATGTAAAATTAGAGAATTTTATAACAACACTTATATTTTGGAAAGGAATTGTTAAATCAATACCAATGATAATATTTTTAGAGGTAGGTGTTTAATATCATTTTATGGCGTTTGAAACAATAGATGCAGTTCCGCTATTAATTGTCATTTTTTTTGCATTTATCATTCCTATCATAATTTCTAGATTAAAAAAATTTTCAATTCCTATCGTAGTTGGTGAACTACTCGTGGGACTTATACTTGGAGATTCCTTTTTGCGTTTAATTCCAGGTGATGATCCATGGTTAGAATTCTTAAGATTCTTTGGATTTGCGTTTTTAATGTTTCTTTCTGGGATCGAGATTGATTTTGAACATTTATTACATCCTGAAGTGAAAAAATCGATTAAAAATAAGCTTGAAGAACAATATATCGGAAAAAAATTCACCGAACAAGAGAGGACTTTAATTCCATTGAACGAAGAAAAGACTGTTTCTTCCAAGCTAGACCGAATAATTATAAAGTATATTGATAGAAAATCAATTGAACGTAGAATTCATAGACATTGGAATTTTTCTGATTTAGAAATAAGCAACAAACCCTATTATATTGGATTGATTTCCTATTTAGGATGTTTAGGTCTTGCTCTTTTGTTAATGTTTATAATTTCGTTAATATATCAACCCTTTAATTTCCTATTCATGGGGGTGATGTTTTCCACCACATCAGTCGGAATCGTTTTTCCGATTCTTTTCGAACTAAAATTATCGGAAACGGATTACGGCCAAGCTATTCTCATCGTATCAATTATCGCCGATTTTGTATCGATGATCTTAATAACAATTCTAACTGCAATTTATTCCAGTGGATATCTCGCTGAAATTTTATTAATTCCTCTCATCTTTTTGATTTTCATAGCTTGTTATCAAATCATTAAGATCATGAAAAAACACCCAAAATGGTAATCCAAGCTTACAATTAAGGAAACATCTACGACCGAAATAAAGGTAACCGGTTCAATATTTCTATTATTAACGTTCATTATATTATCAGAAATTTTTGGAACCGAGATGATATTAGGCGCATTTATTTCAGGAATTTTGATTTCTCTTATCAGTCCTTACCAAAAAACAAAAGTGCTCCATGAAAAGCTCCACGCTATCGGTTATGGGTTCACGATTCCCATATTTTTCATAATGGTAGGTGCTCAAATGAAGATCGAAGAATTATTCTTAAACTGGAGCAATATCATTATAGGTTTAATCCTCCTATGCATTGCTTTCTTGGTCAAGATCATTCCAAGTTATCTGATTTATAAAAAAAGATTTGGGAAAGATAATGCTCTGGCATCGGGTCTTTTACAGTCTTCTCGCTTAAGTTTAATCATTGCGGCAGCATTTATTGGTTATTCCCTTGGTTTAATTTCTAAGATAATCTTCGAATCGGCAATATTAATTGCCATCATTTCTTCCACGGTTTCGCCCATTATCTTCGCATATTTAATGAAGAAAAAACAGAAAATGGATCAGCTTGAAAAAAACATGTTCTTTGAGTAATGAACATTAAAAAAAATAAATTCAAATTATATATTCTAAATTACATTGATATTATTTAGGATCTCTTTAAAAATATTTAATTAATTTAAAGGAAGGATGATATGATGAGTTTACAAGAATGTTTAGCAAGCAGAAAAGACTGTTCGGGAATAGGTCGACCTTTAAGACTATCGGTTATTAATGATATCCTCAAGTCAACTTATCAAGCTTCACCTTTAAAAGCATTATTTGCAGTCTTACCTGATGGACCAGATTACAAGGGAGGTATTTATAAATACCAAAATGATCAACTTTCTTTATTATCTGATAAGGAAAAAACAAAATATACCTTAGAAGTATATCCTGAATTGATTTGGCAAGAAAAATTACCCTTAGAGGAATTATTACGAGTTGGATTATCCTGGCAATATCTTTCGTTAAAAACTGAGAGTATTGGCCTTGGTGTGTCTCAAAGAGCGAGAAAACCAAAGAATTATAATAAAATTGTCAATCAATTAACTGGTGAAAACCATGTTTTCTTATACTCCGTAGCCGTTAGAGAGAGAGATAGAAATGTATTGATGGAAGATAATTTAGAACCTCCACAAAAAGATATTGATGAACAAACGTTTTTACTTGATACTCCGGATTGTTACAAGAACCGTGCGATTTATGAAAAAAAATATAAAGGAACTATGCTTGATCTCGCAATTTACAATAAAATTGGGAAAAATAAACCAAATATTTCATCTTTACATGAAATTTCTCAACTGCTTTGGGCATGTCAAGGAGAAACAGATCATGCGACTCATGGAAATCGAGATGTATTAGAAAAGAATGGTTATGGAAGAGTTCATGCAACCGGATGTGCAGGATATTCTGTATATCCTATCGTTGTCTTAGATGAGCTGGCTAATTTACCAAAAGGAAACTATGTTTATAATCCTGTTGGTTTTTCTGTACTGAATAGATGGGTCCGAGTAAAAGATAAGATTTATTACGATCATTTTATTCGACAATATACATCAGATAATCATATAGACGAAATTGAAAAAGAATTTGAATTTGAATTTACAAACTTCGCGATAGTATGTTGTATTGATAGAAAAAAACCTTGTTCCGGAAGATTCCATAGCAAGATCATGGATGCGACTTATTGGTCAGAAATCGAGGCAGGGATGGCATTAGCAGGATTACAATTACAAGCCAAT
>CAZRIR010000190.1:0-1621 GCA_964600195.1 uncultured archaeon
TTCTTCGCGATTTTCATTATATAGATTTTTTTTACCTTTTTCTATTAATTCGTCAATTATCATCTTTAAATCAAATCTATTTTTTTTGTTAATATTATACAAATTTTTATTTTTTATTGTTTGGTTTTGCAAAAATTTTTGTATCAAACAAGTTAAAAATTAAAAAAAAAAAAAAGATTTAAATAACTAACTTAGTACTTGGTAGGGTTCAATTTCAAGATTTTAATAAGAAATTTAAAAAAAAAAATTAATCTCCACCAGCTAAAGTAACAAAAGTTACATTATTAAAGTAATAATTAAAATCCGTGGTTCCAAAAACTTCTCCACCTGAGCCAACAATCATCCTAGGAATATCCTTACCTATTGTATCATCAATAGTTTTTACAATTTTTGGAAAATTATCACCGTAAGCAATGAATCTTATGGCACAATCAAATCCAAGCAAGAACTTTGGATTATTCAAATCATTTATAGCTTGTTGGACTGCAGTTTGGGCAGTCTTGTGGAGTATTTTCAAATTACTTTGAAATATTTTAATTTCGGGAGGAACCTTATCGAATGGAAACCCTGTATTAATGAGACTTTCGAGGTTAGGATCCGTTATAGTTGCTGTGAGGTGGATTTTTTCTTCATTTTTAACTAATTCTGTTGTGCCTAAAATGATATAATAATTTAAATAACTTGACCCTCTTAATTCATATAATGCTTCTTTTTCAATTCCTACGGCCGAACATAACCCCAATAATGCAGGTTGTCCATTAGCTCTTAAGATAAAGTTACCAATATTTTTGTTTGGTATGACGCTTTTTCCTGTATATTCTGCTCCTGCAGCATATCCAAATCCAAATTGAGTCGTACCCTTTCCGGATAAAATTGTTCCCACGATATTATCTGTTCCTATCTCATTATTATAAAACTCAACTGAATCGTAATCTCTTATATTACTCGCAACATTTCCAATAACTGGTGAGTTCCATCCTTTTTTATATAGTACCTCAAGTAATTCCTGAACTGAGGGCATCCCCATTCCATTTTCTTTCATTTCTTCAAGTTCTTTCTTGAAAAACCTCTTGACTATTCCCGATAGGAAAGTTACCACTTTACTATTTAAAGAATTTTGCTTAGCAAAGATTTCAGGTGGAAATTTGATTCCATCTTGAAATAATAATAAAAATCTATTATCTACAGGTTCTAATTTAAGACTTTCTTGATAAATGTATTCCGCGATATTTTCATAATCAATCCGTGATTTTGGTTTATTAAATGAGGTATCAATAGAAATATCTCCACCTATTAACATTAAACCAACACTTCTTAAAGCAAATCTATCATTTACCAATATTCCATTTACGGTGCTTCCAATTAATATTACATCAGGTCCAATCTCTTCTCTAACTCCTTTTATGATCAGTTCATATTTAAATTTTCTTCGTGATAAAGCATCGACTGCTAATATTGCTAATTTTGGCTTTAATTTCATTCCTTCAAGTGCTTCTCGCCCTACAATTTTCCCTGCAGTATAACTATCTTTTTCTGTGGTTATTGCTACTCCCGCATCTAACATTTTTTTCTCACATCCATTATACCAATTTTTTTTAGCATTTTTCTTTCATTTCTACAA
>CAZRIR010000190.1:1721-4907 GCA_964600195.1 uncultured archaeon
GAAGCCTCTTTTATCTCTACATTTTTCAGATCAGGAAAATATTTTGGTTCTTTTCCACCCTCAACTACTTCAATGCTCGCACCATACAATCTCTTCTTCGATTTTATTTTCGTTGCGGATACGCCTGCAAAATACCGGTCCATGCTTTTAGCCTCAGAGCCACTCCATATCCAAATTTTTCCTTTCTTTACCGTTTTATCGATGATAATATAAATACTATCTATACTAAACTGAGTTTCTTCTGTCGGTATAATTTCCCGACCTTCAATTTTATATAATATTATACTCAACTATTTATCACCCATCATTTTATTATTCTATTTTTCCAATTTTCAACTCTATCCTTATATTTTTCAATTTCATTGGGTTGAAATTTATTATGATTCTTGCTCACTTCACGAGAAGTTCTTGAAATATCAAACAAGGCTAAGGATGTTCCAATTTTTTCCAAAATAGCATCTTTTAATAATTCAAGAATTTCTGAAAATTTTACTCCTGAAAAGTTGACAATTTCATCTTTCAACTTATTGAAAATAGTACTTAAAATTAGATATCTGTCTTCTTCCGTCGCTTCTTTAATCGAAGTAATAAGACCTGATAAATCCATTTCCTCATCGGTGGTAGAAGTGGGCATTGTTTGAGGTGTCTCGATAGGTTCAATGCTAGTGGATGTCTCAATCACAGGTTCTGATATAGAAACCTCTAATGTTTCTTGCTCAGGAGTAACCGTTTCTTGAACTTCAACTTCAGGAATGGTTTTCATAATGGTGGCAGACTCTGGAATTAGTGGTTTCCCTGCTATAGGTTTGGATACTTCAGGTTCTGAAACAGGAGTGGGCTCTAAAAGCTCTACCTTCTTACCAATTCTACCAAATCCTTTTGAAGGTATGGTTAATATATCATCTCCTAAATCTTGTATTTCCTTTCTTATATTTTTTAAAATATCTATCATAGCTAACTTAACATATGTTAAATTTATATCATATTTTCCCATCGCTAGTAAGATCAAATGAGGTGGAATATTGTAAAATAAAACATATCCCCTATCTCCTTCTATCATCAATTCTTGGAGATCTCCATGTTGGAAACCCTTTCCAAACTGTTGGAAAGTGTCCCTTAAAACACTCAGTTCCCATAGAATTTCTTCTGGAACCGCAAAAGGAATTGTTGATTCAAGAACTCTATAATTTTCGGCATTTATAAAAAAGCAACCATTTAGATCTGTCGTATCTTCTATTTCACGTAAATACTCCATTAATTTTATTGTATCTGACATTTCTTAATTTCACCTTTTAACTAATTTATAAATAGGAGATCATCAAGACTCCCTTTATAAGATTTTAATAATTCATTTATTTTAATTACTAAATTGCTTGAACCAAAGGAAATCCGAAAAATATCGGCTTCTTCAGCAATAATTGTAGTTAAAATTGCTCGCTCTCCTATTTTTTGAATGATAACTTTTCCAAATTCACTATTTACTAATATCTTTTTTATAATTCCTTTTTTTAAATTCATGCATAAATTTTGAAATGTAAGGTTTACTGCGGCAGAAACGGCTCCAACCAAAACAGGATCTAACTCACCCTTCCAAGTATTTGCAATTGGAACACCTGCAGGAAAAGCTATGACGATCTGTCCTTGAACATCACTTTGTGAATCAGTAAATTCCTCAACTATATTATTCAATTTATTTAATAATTCATCATTCGACAATAATTATCATCTTTAATTTTTGTTTTAAATCAAATCCGTACTATTCAGATCATAATATTTAAACAATTTCTTATTCTATTATTTTACCCAGTTATTCGAAAAAATATTATTACAAAATATTATGATAAAAACAATAAGAAAAAAAACTAATTTATATTTATTCAAATTTTGCAATGATATGATATATTTTTTTTCAGATGAAATCAACAAATTCATTGACATTGAAAGAATCTGAAATCTCAATTTCAAAATATTCTTTTAAAACCAATATTAGAAAATTTAAATATGCTTTTGAAATATTTGTTGAGAATTTTTCTATGATAAGGTCTACGATTATTTTAGGATTGATGGTTAGATTTCTATTACTTGAATATTCAATAATATAATTTAAAATTTTAAAGACTTTGTAGATTTCATTTCTTAAAATTATCAAACTTGAATCAGAATCAAGTCCGACAAGATAATTTTGGATCATTATTCTTTCTATTTTCATTTGTTTTTCTTTCAAAATATCTGATTTGTCCCGAATAATTTTTTTATCGCTGAAAATTATGTAATTCTTGTATTTTTTTTTTTTTTTTTTATATTCATCTTTATTTAGAATCGTGAAATCATATTCAAAAGTCTCAGAGAATAAATATTTGAAAAAACCTAAAAGATGAAGATTTATAATTCTCATGTTGTTAATAAAAAGGACTTCTTTTTTCAAAAAACAACATCTTAAAATATAACTCACGGTGAGTGGTTTCATATTGAGGAAAATAATATATGGATCAAAATTTCTTTCTAAAGTGGTTTTTTTAGGAACATTAACTTGTATTTTAGGAAGTTCAACGTTAAAGTCGGTTACAAAAGAATCTCTTACAGCGAAATTTGTATCAATATATACAATAAAAGAATGAGAACACATGGTAGATTTTACTATATTGACTGCTGTTACCCCTCGTTCATTATGCACTATCATGTTCTCATCCACATCAATTTTATCTATTGCAGAACATTCAGGGCATTTTATTAAAACTCTTACCATCTCTAAAAATATTGTAATAATTCACTTATTTAACAATATCGAAATACTTTTTCAAAAAAATATCAACTCTCTAAAAATAAAAGCTGTTTATCACAATTCAAAATCTACCTTCTCATATATCTTATTTTTATATTTAAATTTTTATTATTATTATATCGTTTTTTACATTCCTGTCTAAAAAGAGGAAATTTAATTGGAGCAAATAGTTAAAGGTACAATGGTAAAATTAATGGTTAAAGTGGTAAGGGCAAATAAAAGTGGAGATTATGAAAAATTAATCACAGATGATGCAAAAGAACTGGTTTCTCAAAGAATTCTAGATTCAATTTGGTATCCATATGAAATTTATAGAAATATTCATGATACAGTAGTTTATGTTGATGGCAAGGATAATCCGAACGCTCTGAATATATGGGATCAAAAATTTGGGGAAGGAATAA
>CAZRIR010000191.1:0-4888 GCA_964600195.1 uncultured archaeon
AGAATAAGAAAAAACATAAAGGTTTGAAAATTAAGATTAAAATAGATAAAAAAAACTGGATAAATAATTTGTTGAATTTTTATAATTTATTTTAATAATAAAATGTTAGATTAAAAATTTAATATTATAGCTTGAATGCCAGTATTTAATTCAAGGACTCAATACTTTCAATAACCGAAAGACCCCGGACATTCATGTTCATGTCAAAATAACATATTACTCCATGCAGGGGCTTTCCATGTAGAATCAAGTGTGAAATAATACCTGACTTGTTATTCATTTGTTTATCTACTTTAATTGCACCTAGATTAATTTTGATTTCTTTTTTGCAAGCAGGACAATTAAAGATGTTTTTTGTCATTTCGAAAAGTTTTCTTGAATTAGCTGATTTTTTATTTGATGTGGGCATTTCAATGAAATTAATACATGTTATAGATTATATAATTATTCGATTTTGTTTATACAAGAATGAAAGATAACACTTATAAAAAATAAAAAGAAGAGAGTATCAAATTAATAATATTTCAAATTCAACTCAAATTTCAATAAATTAAAAGAAAAACAAATCGAAAAAAAAAAATAGAATTAATGAAGAATTGGTCGTCCTTTCTTGTGGACAGCCATTCCAACAACGGCTTCAGCACCTTCAAGAACCATTTCGGATATTGTTGGATGACTATGGATAGTTTCTCCTATGTCATGGACCGTGAGACCATGTTGCATGGCAAGCGCTATTTCAGATATTAGCTCGGGAGCTTCAGCCCCTATACATGATGCTCCAATGATTTTATGCGTGCTTTTATCTGCTAAAATCATGATAAAACCCTCTTCTTCCCCCATGCATTTTGCTTTTCCCAGAGATTGGAATGGAAATTGCCCCATCAAGACATCAAAGCCCATATCTTTTGCTGCTTTTCTTCTTAATCCAACTGAACCGATATTTGGAGAAGTGAAGATCGTCGCAGGCACTACACCATAATCCGTGCTCGTTTCCTTAACTGGAAATCCGCCTAAGCTTGCGAGGGAGTTCGCAACTGCCACATCACCCATGTGACTTGCAACGTGGGCAAGCATTGGCGCACCAGAAATCGCCACATCTCCTATGGCATAGATCCCTTTTACTGCGGTCTCGCAGGTTTTAGTATCGATTTTAATTCCTCCTCGTTCTAATTCAATACCCATTTCTTCAAGTCCCAAATTGGCAGAAACTTTGGCCCTACCTATTGAAACCAAGCAAATATCCGCTTCATACGTGAATTTTTCCGTTTCAGGATCATTTTGCTTGTCTCGCGGAACTTCAGCGGAGCACGTGGTAGCTTTTACTCCTGATCCCGTGTTTTCAACGGACAAGACTGCTTGAGAAGTATGGATTTTAATTCCCTTAGATTCCAATTTTTTTGCAAGTTCTTTTATGATCATGGGTTCTTCAGTTGCTATTGGAGTTGGTAAAAATTCTAATAATTCTACCTTGCTTCCAAATGATGAAAAAATATTTGCAAACTCACATCCAATTACACCCGCTCCTACTATGAGAAGTTTATTTGGAACAGATTTGAAATCTGGGCTTAAGATATCATCGCTTGTTAAAATTCTTTCATGGTCAATATTAAATGCAGGAATTAAAGCGGGAGTAGAACCCGTCGCTATTATGACTCTTTTTGATTTAATGGTTTTATTTTCTTGTCCCTCTATTGAAATTTCAAATCCATCGTTAGAATTTCCTCCAATGATTTTTCCAGTTCCAAAAAAAATATCATTTTTCCACCCTTTTTCAAGAGCTTCAATTCCAGCAACTAATTCTGAGACGACATGATTTTTTCTTTCAACCGCTTTAGCAAAGTTAGGAGTGAATGAAGGTATGTTTACCCCAAAGTCACCTGCTTCGTGAACTTGTTCAATCAAATGTGCTGAGGCATACAAGGCTTTTGTGGGAATGCACCCCCAATTAAGGCAAGTACCACCAAGTTTAGCTTTCTCTATTAATGCAACTTTTGCACCGTATTGAGCAGCACGAATGGCAGAATGATATCCACCTGGTCCTGCGCCAATTACGGTCACATCATAAATTTCGCTCATATTTTCTTCACTGACGCTTTATAATACGTGTTTTTATTTGGTAATATATTAAGTAGGTAAATAAAGTAGTAAATATTAATTTTATTTAAACAAAATTCGCACAAGGAATTTATCAAATCTTACAAAATTTATGAATTCACAGATGAATTATCTTCAATTAAAAAATCTGATGATCAATTTATCCAACAAATTTCACTAAAACATGATCAAAAATGGTTATTCTTAAAAATAAGAACGAATTGATACCTGATAGTTTGGAAAAAGACAAGTTTTATCTTCGAAACATTGCATTAAATTGCTTGGAAAAAGCTATTGATGCTGTTAAACCAGAATATTTCATCAACAAAACCCTAAAGATCCATAAAAATGAGTTAATTATCAATGAAGACGTATATCCTCTCGAAAAAATTAGAAAGATTTATGTAATTGGTGGTGGAAAGGCTTCAGCAAGAATGGCAGGCTCGATTGATGAAATATTGCGAAAAAGTGGAATTGTTGAATATGAAGGATTTATTAATGTTCCAGAGGGTTTAGAAGTTGAAAAATTAACCATCTCGGATAAAATAAAGCTTAATGCTGCTTCTCATCCCCTTCCCAATGAAAAAGGAATAAATGGGGTCAAAAAAATGATGACTCTTGTTAAAAACGCACAACAAAATGATTTAATCCTCTGTTTGATTTCAGGTGGAGGTTCCTCCTTACTTCCATTACCTCTTGAACCAATATCTATTGAAGATTTAACAGAATTAAACAAAAATTTATTAAATTCTGGAGCATCAATTGAAGAAATTAATATAATAAGAAAACACATGTCAAGAATTAAAGGTGGAAATCTAGCGAGATACGTGTATGGTTCTTCTAAAGCACAATTGATCTCACTCATTATATCTGATGTGATTGGTGATCAACTAGAATCAATAGCATCAGGTCCAACAGTGCCAGATTCATCCACGAGCAAAGATGCTCTTGAAATCATAAAAAAATATGGTCTTGATAATAAAATTTCAGAATCTATTATTTCAATATTAAACAGGGGGCTTATTGATAAAAAATTCGAGACACCAAAACCAGGTGATGATTGTTTTAACATAGCTCATAACTACTTGATTGGAAGTGTCAGCTCTGCTGTTAAAGCCGTTAAATCTTACTTGGAATCAAAAGAATTTCAGTTGATATTATTCTCAAATTCAATTAGCGGAGAAGCAAGAATTTATGGCAAAAAGTTATATGATATAATTTCCGAACAAATCAATCATATTGAAATCAGATCTAATTCCAAGTATAAATTAGCCTTGATCGGCAGCGGAGAACTGACCGTAACAATTAGAGGAGGTGGTATTGGGGGAAGAAACCAAGAAATGTTATTATCGTTTCTTTCAAAGATTTTAAATAAAAAAATTAGCTATGATTTTAATATCATTTCCGTTAATCTCGATGGCATTGAAGGGAATAGTAAAGCAATGGGGGCCATGATAGATAATCTCCTTTTAAAAACAATTATCGAGAAAAAACTTAACCCCGAACAATATTTATCGATAAATGATTCAAATACTTTTTTTAAAAAATTGAAAAGTGAAATCATCACGGGTTACACGGGTTGTAACGTGAATGATTTGATAATGATTCTTCTCATTTTATAATATTTTGTAAAACAAAAATTGATATTTATTTATTCTATCACCTCAAAAAATATTAATGATAAGAATTACAAGGGATCTCGTATTTCTAAAAAAATTCAGAATAGAAATCCCTCGTCTCTTGATTTCAATAGGTAATTTGCAAATATTTACAAATATGATCTTTCAAGCTCGGATTTTCAGAAAGATGCTTGGAAATGTCATAGCGTCCTTCGTACTCAAACCCATCTTCAAAGGTGACCCTGAAATGCATCCTGCCAATTGATTTCAGGAAGAAATATCTCAATGAACTCAGGAGGGCAATCTTTTCTGAATGGGAAGCATCCTCCATTACCCGATATGATATATCCGATGATAGTGCAATTATTGATATAGATGATAAAATAATTTCAAGCATGCGTCAAGTTTTACGTGATCCTAATTTTCTTGATGCTCTTGAAAACGCTAAGAATAATGAGAAACATCAGCTTGGTGTAGATGAAGTTCGTGAAAGGCATGATAACTGTATTGCCTCTGAATTCATGACATTAGTTGAAAATGTAGCCCATTCTATGGGACTTTCGGGACACATAGATAATATATTGGCCTCATTTGAGGTGTATGGAAATGTCATTTATATCGGTGATCATAAACCATCTTATAAATATCATTGCAACATAAATGGTAGATTATCCAACCACATGTTCAGCCAAATCCCACAATTAATTGCCTATTACCACGGATTAAAATATCTCATCAAATTATTCTATCCCAGTTTCAATTTCGATCAACTTGAGTTCAAGTGCGTCATCTATAACGAAAATGATATTATCGAATTTGACCCTGAAGAAATGACGAAGGAGGTATATGAGTTTTACGTATATTTTCTAGTGTACTATACTATGATTGATTTCAATCTTAGTGTAGATTACGTGTGCAAGCAGCTCGTAAAATTACCATGGTGGACCTTTTTCCCTCTTAGTGATCAAGATATTGAGAAAATGATAAATGATTGTCAAAATTGGGTTATTTTTTCTTAATTTTTACATATATTATTAATTGATGTCTATACTGTAAAATTAAAGTTGAATCCCTTTGAATACTAGAATTTAATCATAGAATTGCATAAAATTCTTTATTTTTTTAAAAAAAAAATTCTTAGTTCAATGCATCCGCAATACTGTAAAAATCGTCGT
>CAZRIR010000192.1:0-2928 GCA_964600195.1 uncultured archaeon
TTTAATTAGCTATGGATGATGTTGAACAAAATATAAGATTGTTTAAAGACCAATTGATTAAGACAATTGAAAAGAGAATCGCTTTTGGAAAAAAATTAATTGAAGATGAATTAAAATCAAGTCCTTTCGATATTATTTTAAAACCAATTGTTCATGCATTTTACGACTTTTATAGCAAGGATGCCCGTAGTGGTATATCAAAGCAAATTGATATAATAATAGAGTGTGGAAAAAAATTAATCAATAGAGAAGAAAATGAGAACATTTTTTATGACAATGTTGAAAAAATGTTTCCAGAATATCTAAAGGGAGATCAATTATCTGGAATGTGTAAAAAAAACCATAAAAATTATCCACAATTAAAATCTCTCTTAAAAAAGGTATTTATCCACCAAATCAAGGAAGCATTAATTCTTTTTAAAGTGAAACAAGAAGTAGAGAACTATAATAGTTTAATTCGAGCGGCGTTTAAAACGAAAGAAGAAGCACGCAAGCATTTAATTACCCAATTAGATTTGTATGATGAATGTTTAAGAATTATCGAAAGAGACTTATCTATATTAACTTTTCCTACCGCGAGAAAAAGAATTTTTAATGTTTTAAAAAAAGGATCTGAAGAATCAAATAAAGACTTTATCAGTAATTTAGATGAGATATATCAATAAAATATATCATAAAATTTATTACAAATTCCTCATAAAAGAAAAAATAAGAGGTAATGGAGCAGTTGCAAAAAAAATTTTATTCCATGATGTTTAAAGCTCAATTAAAATCCTGTTCTTTCTTGCTGAGTAAAACAATCTTTAATTTTCTATTAATTACAAACAACAATAATTCTAACAAAATTATTTAATTAAAATGGGGGAAAAGTATTGCTTAAAAAAGAACTTGTTAAAACACCCAATTTAAAAAAACTATTCACCACTATTAATCAACATCTCTATGCCAAATTAAAATATGTTGATACGGACACCAGAGCGCGTTCAAAAGAAATTATAAATTTACTATTGATCAAGTTAGTAGATGAAATAAGCAAAAAACCGGAAGAAGAACTTGATTTTTATATTCGAAATAATGAGACTAATAGTGAGTTGTTCGAACGTCTTAAATTATTTTTTAAAACTAATGTTCGCAATAAATATCCCGAATTAATAAATGAAAATGAACATATTGGATTGGATGCTGAATTATTAAATTTAGTCGTAAAGGAATTACAGGAAGTTTCCTTGCTTGAATCTTCGAAAGATATTTTTGCTGCTGCATTCGAAGTATTTGTTAGCAAGTTATTGAAAGAAGAAGGTGGTCAATTTTTTACTCCTTCAAACATTATCAGATTCATGATTAATTACTTAGATCCTGGAATTGATTCAAAAATATTAGATCCTGCTTGTGGGCATGGAGGTTTTCTCCTAGAAGCAAAAGACTATCTCTGGAATGAAATTGGTGAATTTAATCACGATTCTTCCCTTAAAAAGAAAAGAATCATCTCAAATCTTTATGGTATTGATAAAGATCCTTTTCTTGTCAAAATTTGTAAACTATACTTGGAGATCTTGAGTGATGGAAAATCGAACGTAGTATGCGAAAATTCTCTTGATCCCAATTCTTATCGTTCCGAAGCTCAAAAATTGATTAAAAACAACTTTTTCGACTTTATCTTAACGAATCCTCCCTTTGGAGCAAAAATTCCGATAGATGATAAATCTACTTTAGAATTGTATCATTTAGGGCATGTATGGAAGAGTGAAGATGATTCAGGATGGAAAATGTATTCTAAATTGATCAAAAAGAAAGCACCTCAAATTCTTTTTATTGAACGTTGTATCCAGTTATTAAATGATGGGGGAAAATTAGGTATCATACTTCCTGAAGGCTTATTTGGAAATCCCTCTGATAGGAATATTTGGGAGTTTTTAAAAAAAAAAGGAAGGATTTTAGGAATAATCTCTCTAAGTCAAAATACATTCCAACCCTATACCTGTAATAAAACCAGCATCCTATTTTTTCAGAAATTGAAAATGATACCCCAAAATTATAATATAAATTTTGCGATTGTAAACAACGTGGGTCATGATAAGGATGGAAAAATTCTTTATAAATTAAATAAAAATGGAACTAAGAAGTTAGATTCAGCGGGAACCGTAATAATAAATGATGAGTTGACAAACCTCCATGAAAAAATTAAGAATTGTGAAGATTTTGACTATCATAAAGAACAGTTAGTTTTTAATATCGAGTTAAATCAAATCAAAAACAATATTTATATCCCTAATTATTACACGGGGGTTGAAAGAAGCCTAAAAAATCTGGCGGAAGACATAAGATATATAATCCTTTCAATTAAAGAATTTATCGACAAAAATATCATTTATGCGAAAAATAATGGCTATATCCCCAGAGGAGATGAAATTGGTTCTCATGTTTATGGATTAGGGGATGTACCTTTTATTCGAACTAGTGATCTGAATAATTGGGAAATAAATCTAGACTCCCATAAAAAAACTTCTGAAGAAGTGTATGAATTATATCGGGAAAAACAGAATATCGAAATAGGAGATATTTTATTGGTAAAAGATGGGGGATCTAATTTAATTGGAAAGACCGGATTTGTAATGGAATTAGATAAGAAGATTATTATTCAGAGTCATTTATATCAGTTTAAAGTCCTGAAAAATACTGAAGCCATTGATTCTTACCTGTTTCTATATTTACTAAATCTTGATATTGTTCAAAAACAAATTCAAGCAATAACATTCATTCAAGGAACGATTGCTACTATTGGCAATAGAATCATGGACGTTATGCTTCCCATTCCCGCATCAATAAGTAAAAGAAAAGAGATATCAAATTATATTAAAGATATAATTGAAAATAAAATAAAAAATAGAAAAAAAATAAAAAAATTAGCAATTGATTTTTTTGTTTAAA
>CAZRIR010000192.1:3028-4885 GCA_964600195.1 uncultured archaeon
AATGCAAACTGTATGAGTTTTTCCATCACCATATATCATTGCATTGGCAATGAAATTATTTAACTTGAGTTCTTCTTCAATTGAGGCAGGATGCACGTATTTACCATTTTCCAACTTGAATTCTTCTTTAAACCGACCCGTAATAAATAAAAATCCATCTTCATCAATTCTACCTCGATCTCCTGTTCTTACACCTTTTCCCAGTTTAGGGTCCTCTACTATTACTTCCTTTGTCTTTTCAGGTTTTTTATAATATCCTTGCATTACATTTGGACCATAGCATATGATTTCTCCATCTTCACTATCTTCTCCTACTAACGATTTATCTATAACAACAGTAATGTTTTCAATCGGTTTTCCAACTGAACCTAATTTATTCGCTGCTGGACAATTAGCGGTAATCACTGGAGATGTTTCCGTCATTCCATATCCATCATAAGTAGGGATTCCTACATCAATGAAAAATTGAGCTATTTCTGGATTCATTACTGCACTACCCGTAATTGCATACCTTAATCGTCCTCCAAATAATTCACGAACTTTTTTAAATACGACTTTTGATATGAGTTTATTTTTAAATCCCGCTTTTTCACCGGTTCTCAAAGCTTCCGCAGTTTTAAGTGCATCCTGAAATAATTTTTCCTTTTTTGGGCCCTCTTGCTTCATTTTAAAATATATCCCTTGATAAATCTTATTAAAAATCCGTGGTACTGCAATTAAAATTGTTGGTCGAATTTTTGGTAGATCAATCGTGAGAGTTTCTGTGGTATCCATTAATCCACATGATTCTCCTGAAGATAAATTGAAGTATAATTCACAGGTTTGTCCAAAACTGTGAGCCCATGGTAATATTGAAAATGAAACATCATTAGGTGTTATATCAGGGTAACTCACCTTAGAAGCATGGACATTCGAAGTAAAATTTCCATGACTTAAAAGAACACCCTTTGGATCCCCTGTAGTTCCAGATGTATAGATCAAACCAGCAATGTCACTCCAATGTGGTTTTACCGAAGGAGTGGGATTCTTGGCACCTAATTCTTCGAGTGATTTCATGCTATTTTCAGCTTTACTTCGGATTATATAGATATTTTGAAGTGTACTAATCTCATCTTTATATCCTTTTATTTTTTCATATACATCATCATTTACTACAAACAATACTTTAACATCACCATCTTCAACAATGTATCTCCAAACCTTTTCTAATTCCTTTTCATACATTGGCACGAGTCGTGCATTAAGTCCGTAAGTAGCAAAAGCTATAACTGCCCATTCTACACTATTATTGATGATCAAACCAACCGTGTCTCCTTTACCTATACCAATCTGAGCTAATCCACCTCGAAGATTGTCAACACGAGCAGCAAGTTCCCTATAAGTTATCCATTCATAAACTCCTTCTGAATTTTTTGTTGCTATACAATTTCGATTCGCATATTTTTTAGCAGATATTTCAAACATTTCGACTAAATTATTTGGATGCTTATACCATTCTTCTTTCATTTTTTATTTTTCCTCGTGATTATCAAATTTTATTTTATTTACGTAAATGTTTTAATACTGAATAAAAAAAAAAGACTTTGTTTTCCAATGATAAATTAACTATGGTCATATTACTGTAGTAAAACGCCGTAATTTATAATTCATTAATTTAAAGATTTCTGAATTGAAGATTTAAAACTATTACCATTGAAGATATGAACTAAACAGAGATAATCAAATAAAACAATTTTTTAATATAATCTCATATATTAAAAATTATTCAAAATCAGATAGAACTGTTATATTTCTAATGAAGAGAATAAAAAGCATTGATATCATTCGAGGACTTGCGATTGTTTGCATGTTTTTGTA
>CAZRIR010000193.1:0-4876 GCA_964600195.1 uncultured archaeon
ATTCATGAGTGCTATACACTTGCATGAGCGTTTTATCCGTGATGTTAATCTCTTCGGGATATTTAACGGTTATCTCGGTTCCAACTCTTTCATCCCATTTCATTACAACAAGTCCTACGGGCATTAGCTATCACCTCCCTCCTTGTCCTTAATTTTATCTTTAAGATCTGGAATATTTTTACCCTTTTTTTCCTGAATGCCGAGAATATCTCCTAATGATAATCCAATATCATCCCACTTGTTTCCTAAAAGTTTCACTGCCGCTTCAGTTTTTGTTGGATAAAGAATATTATCACTAATTTTGCTTTTATTACTAATGGCTTTTCTAAGTGCCTTGTTCTTCTTAACAAACTTAGGAATATTTCTAATCTGAATGTATCTATAGAGCCCAAGACTTCCAGCTACGGCTGATACACTTATAACAATCATTAAAAACCAAAAGAGAGGCATTCCTGGCCAAATCTCAACCATTCCAATGCTTAATGGTATTGAAGTTGATATTACAGTAAAATTATCCCTTGAGATATGTAATGTCATAAACTGGGTCTCAGGTAAGATAAAAACATTTCCAGGTATATTTTGAATTGTTGTTGTGTAATAACCCGCATATTCTCCTGAAGTTTGATATTCAAGCACCCAATCTTGTCCTCCAAATTCGATATATGCATTACCTGACTGAATATCAGTGATTTCACTATCATCATATGAATCGTATATTTTTAGATTTATCAATAGGGTTTTTCCAGACACTACCGAATATAAACTCTCAGCAGAAGTGGAAAATATTCTTTTATTGACTGATAATGAAATAACAGAAATACATTCTTCGTAATTAACCTCTTGTATTCTTAATTGGACTGAATATTTCCCTGGATCTAACAATTCTGAGGCAATATCTAAACTCCAGATTCCATTACTAACATGTACAGGTGTCTTTTGATATCTCTCCCCAGTAACTTGGTTAGTTATCGTACATACTTTTTCATATGAAGCACTGGTAATGCCTGAACCGGTTAATGCAACGGTATAATTGAAATAGAAAAATTTTGCTACACCGACAAATATTTCTGCTTCTTTAGTTAAAATATCAGATGATTCGGTTCCATTTAATTTAGTAAGAATATCAAATATTCGAACACTTGGAAAAACTTGTTGGGAAGCATAATTCTTTATGTTCGCAACTATTTGTATTGCATATTCTCTTCCATTTGGTTCGGGAAAGAGTGTCGTATTCAAAGTTAATCGATATATTCCATTTCCTTGAGGTGATAATGATCCAGTGAGGCCTGGTACAGATGTGACATAGTAATTGATTGATGCACCATTTAAATCGATTAATCCATCTACACCTTGATAATGAACATCTAGTGAAAATGTATTTAACCAATAAGTATATACTGGAGTCGCATTCATATTACTCAATATTGATTCTTTGTCGTTTAAAGTAAAAGAAATTGATGTTTGATTAGTTCCATACCCCGCCTTATAAGCAATGATATCCATAGTATATGTAATACTTGATTCCCAATTAGCTCCACCTGATTCAATGGGAATTGAAGAATCAATCAATATACTGTAGTTTCCGTTCCCTATTTCTTGAAAACTCAAAGTACCCGTGTTAATTTTAACAGCACCTATTTTTATATTATATGTAACGCTTCCATCAGTAATGGGTGTTTCAGGATAAGGACCAGCTCCCTGTATTTCAATTTGTGTAAAGTTTAACCAAATATTGAATGTTTCTCCTAACATTACATCATCGGTGCCTGTACTATTCACGTATAATCGAGTTACATAAGTTGTTGTACTTTCATATTCAATTGTCAAATTTTGATACTGATAAAAATTAAATACTACTACACTTGGAACTCCTGTATTGTTATCCCATGGATGAGTTAGAGGACTACAAGGTATACCATGCCATACAGCAGATATTGACACATTAGGACCAAGTGGGCCAGAAGAATTCGTCCAATGGAATATCGCAATTCCATATGAATTCGTGTTTTCATATCCAATTACAGAACCACCAACTGAAAAGGTAACGTTTGCTCCATCAACATTTTCCAAAGGAGGTCCTCCCTCCGTTCGCACTAAATTAATTTCTATTGAAGTCAAATTCACATCATTAATATTCAAGGTTTTTTCACCAAAAGTATCTGTATCTGCCTCCGTTATATTGACATCAACATTTTCAGCAATATTATATAATATGTTTGGACTATATCTATTATACGTTAAATTCACCATGTATGTGCCATTACGCAATCTGTAGAATTTTGTTATACCTGTTAAATCTGTAGTTTGATTAGATATCTCTTCTTGAGTTGTTTTATTTAATAAGTGAACAGTTACATAGGGTACCACACGATCATCATGATCTTTTACTACCACTTCTAAATTGAAGAAAAGACCTTCTTGATCATAGATATATACCTTCAAGGGACTTTGCAATGAGGTGGAAACATTATTGAAATAATTAATCATTTCATTGTTTGTATACCCTTCTGTAACGTTCGTTTTGTCAACAAATTCCCAGTAATCCACTGTCAAGGTATTATCTGATCCACCATTGTTATTATAAAAATCATTTATAGAACCAGACCTGAATTGGACGGTATTGTTTGTATATGATACGGTGCCATTGAAATACGTAATGTCAGAATTAATAGCATCACTACCTGTAAGATTATATGAAGAAATGAAAATACCTAACGTGTATTTCGATGAATGGATTGGATCATGAATTATTGTATAATTTTCTACAACAAAACCGTCTTCGTTTAATCCTCCTAATTCCGATTTTCCGTCATAATAATAATAAAAATCTTCATTATTTTGTAATGATGAAAAATCATAATAAGTATTTAATGCGGTCATTTGAGCTAATGTAGTAGAACCATCAAAAGGATCTTCAAAATAAATCGTACGTTCAACATTCCAAAGATTATAATCATAGTAAAAAGTACATATGTCAGAAACATGCATGTCGAAGATTACAGTCCAATCAACTTGATAACTTGAAAAAACATCTCCAGCTTCTATTTCTGTGATAGATGAAATTTTAGATGATTCTGAACAGTATTTGTAAGATTCAATATCTTCATCTGATAGAACGGTAGAATAAAGGGCTAATTCATCAATTTGACCCGTAAAAAATTGATCAATGTGTTCTGAACAACCAATTGAGAAAGGACTTCCATCAGCATTGTCCATATGTCCCGCACCCCATGTACTTCCGTCTGAATACCATTGATCTTGAATTCTAACTTTTACATCTCCAGTTGTTCCATCATATACCAGAGCAATAAAATACCAGCCTCCATTAGTTTGAATTGCATCAGTAGGTCCTAAATCCATTTGTGTATCTCCAGAACTTGTATCGAGATAAAGATGAATGTTTCCAGAGGAAGGGGTAACATAATGAACTCCAATTTCGAAATTATCATTATAAGCATCACTTGCCTTCGCTGCAAACACATTTTGAGTTCCGTGGTTTGTAGCACCAGGTGTTAAGACCTCAGGATTTATCCAGCATGTAAAAGTCCATTGAGTTGATGATACGTCAAAAGGATCTCCAGGATCCTGTAATGCATTAGGAAATGTAACAAAAGCATTTCCATCAAAATTTAATGCATAATTGACAATTCCATCGGTCCATTGTGGTGGATTTACTGAAAAAGTTCCAGTAATATGTGTTGCACTTGAATCTGAAACTGTAGTACCGCTATTCTCATCAAAATGTGCAAGAAATGCTAGTTCATCGTTAGAAAGCTGTTTTTCAGGAGCCAAGGAACTATCTGAATGTAAATTCGTGGATCCTATTTTTAATTCTGAAACTGCTTTAGGATCGGAGCTGGTACCATCTAAAACAACTTGATAAGATTCAGTATTATCAACGGTCACTATTAACTTGTTTTGCCAAAGACTATTGGTAAATCCTGTATTATAATCTTCATCATGCCCTGTCTTTGGACTGATACTTCCAAGATCATTATTATAATAAAAGAAATAAGTAACATTAGAATTTTTAGATACATTTACGATAAACGTAATCGTGCAATTACTTATATAATCTGTGTCGCTGAATTTTGTCTCGTTCCAAATTTGAACGGGTAATGGATTGCTCCATGAAAGATCTCCACTATAATTATTTCCTGTTGAATTACAACTAACTAACCTACCAGTCCCTTCATAAAATTCTTCTGGTCTAAAAGTTAAAAAAATATTTACAGGTTGATACCTATCGAAACCTTCATTATTTTCAATTTCTAATCCTATTCTATACTTATAAGATGAATTCCACCATGTTGAAATGTTATACTTGTAGCCTATATCCGTTTGTTCACTATTCAAAGATGAAGTTGAGGGATCAATCAATGAATTAGTGCCGTTTTTTCTATTAAGTGTTGTGAATGTAAGCAATGAACTTGACGTCATCATTAGTATTAGAGCAAAAAGAACAATAAGATTCTTTACTTTTTTTAATTGTGTTTTCATGTTAATAACCAATTTTAAATTACAGATTTTTTATTTTTAATAAAAAAATTATTTATTATCAATTAAAATACAAATTCAAGTATATAACTTTTTTTTATCTTCTTATATAAACATATAATAAATAAAATGATGTGATCGTGGAGCACGACAACAAATTATTGAAATTTTAATAGAAAAATAAGGCAATATAGAAATATATATTGTATAAATGTGATTCATGAATTTTTCCCTAATAATAAGAAGATATTCCTTTTTTAAAATTTGTAGGATCATCGATGATATAATTACCGGTTAATTTTATGTTATTAGGAATGATCCTACCTATTTCTTCCATGATGAGATTATTTTTGGGATAAAATTGAAAAATAATCTTACC
>CAZRIR010000194.1:0-4854 GCA_964600195.1 uncultured archaeon
GCTCTCAGGAACCCCCCATCCACATGATTCTGCGACAGAAGGTGTTCCGCCTACTTTTTTAATATAATCACATAAAAATCGAATATAACTCGGCCTTAAATATCTCACATTTTCTTCTGCACCAAAATGTGTTTTGACACAGATTTTATCACCTTTTTTAATATTTTCTTTAAAACCTAATTTTTCCAAAGCCAATGGACCTTTAACCTTTGATAAACTTTCCTCGAACGACCGAGTTCTCGCTGTAAAATAATATACATCAGATGCCATGATTTAATATTAATTCTATACTATTTTAATTCAAAATAAGATTATTAACCTAAATAGCTTTATTTTTATATTTTATAATTATAGTTCTTTCTATCTCTTTTAGTTGAAAGAATTAGAGAAGAGTAAATTTTTGAGAATATGTTGCATTTATTTAGAGATCACATATACAAGTAAAACCAAAAATACCAATAAAATTTTTGCCTAAATCGTATACCAAATTAAAAATTAACTTATCTCTGGATTCTGGAAAAAAAAATATCTTAAAATTAATAAAAATTAAATCATTGGGTTTTTAAACAATAATTCCTTCTCTTATCATGACTTATTTAAATTTTTAATCATTATTATAGGATAAAATGAAGAAAAAATGATGAAGGTTAATTTTTCAGGTAGTTATTATGATATCGGATTTCAATTAGGAAATCAAATCAAAAATTTTTTTCAATTACCACCTACATCTAAAGAGACTATAGTATTTGCTCAGGAATGTCGTCCACATATTAAAAAATATGCTCCTGGAATTCTTGAAGAACTGCAGGGTTTATGTGATGCTACGGACTTTGATTCCAAATTATTAGATGCTTTTATATTAGCTTTAGGAAGAGATAAAATAAATCAAGCTAGGGAATTGTTTAAAAAAGGTGTTGACTTTGGATGCACTTCTTTTGCAATAAAAAGCTCGCATACAGGATTAGGAACGGCATTGTTTGCACAAAATTATGATTGGACGGAATCATTCAGAGAATATTTTACAGTGGTTCGGAACAACCCAAAAAATGGGATAGCAAATCTATCATTCACAGATCACATAGTTGGTCGCTATGGTGGAATGAATAGAGCGGGATTGGCGATGAGTATTCATGGAATCCCTTCTTATAAGAAGGAATGGGCTCCCGGATTGAGGATGAATGTCATATCACGATGGGTTCTCGATAATATGAAGACCACTAAAGATGTTATTAAATATATTGAAGCAATACCTCACGTTTGCGGTCATAATTTTTTAATTTGCGATAGGAACGATGATATTGTTAGAATAGAAACTGCGGGTGATAAAGTTGTTGTGACTCAAAGTGAAAATGGATTTATGGGTATAACGAATCAATATGAGTCAAAAAACCTAAAAAAATACGAATTTAAAAATTTCAAATTTCGAAATAGTGAAATAAGACTTAATAAAATTAATAAATGGTTTAAGAAAAACAATCCTGAGATTACTATAGAGAAAATTAAAGGATTATTAAGTGCTCACGACGATGGAGTATGTAATCATTTCGAATTTGGTGAAGAAATAACCAGTACAATCTGGTCCTGGATTGCAAAAATTAGAGCTAATGAGATTTTAGTTTGCGATGGAGCTCCTTGTACCAATAATTATGACCTACTGAAATTATAATTATCAATATTTAGGGCTATTTTGAAATTTAGATATTGTTATTAAAAAAGTTTATTTATCAATTTGAAAATCCGAAAGAAAAAATACAAGAGAATATTTACAACCAATCCATTTTTTTTAACTTTATTTTGGGAAATAATATTTAATAAATTTTTTAAACTACCATTCAAATAAATTATATGATTGTTTGAAAATTTGAATCTTTATTGATATGTCGCAAAATAAAAAAGAACAAATATTATCAGCGGCTTCTGCGTGTTTCACGAGATTTGGATATAAAAAGACGACTCTTGAAGATATTGGGCAAAAAATTGGATTAAACAAAGCATCCATCTATTATTATTTTAAAAGCAAGGAAGAGATCTTTACTACATTAATTCTTAATGAATTTGAACAATTCATGAACAAATTACATCAAGAAATCGAAGAAGATATGGATTGTGAAAATAAAATTTTAATGTATTTTGAAAGAAAACTCCGTTATTTTCAAAAATCAATAATTTTACAGCAAATCACTGAAATTGAACCAGAAAAATTGGAACAGTTAATTTCTACGGGACAAGAAATTATTTTAAAATTCGATAATGAAGAAAAAAAATTTCTCAATAAGATTTTAAGAAAATGTATAGAAGATGGTTACATAAAGCAATATAACCTCGAAAAAATAAGTAAATATCTCTTTAGTTTAGTAGATGGTCTAAAAAACAATTGTTTAGAATTTTCTACTATGAAATATCCAATTATAGCTTATCCAACCGCGACAGAATTTGATAATTTAATTCAAGACGTTCAAACAGCATTAAAAATTTTTATAAATGGATTAAAATAGGTGATAAAAAAAAAATGCAGTATAGAAAGTTTGGATCGATCGAGTGGAACGATAACCAAGTTTCAGCACTAGGATTTGGAGCGATGCGTTTGCCAAAGAAAGGGATGTTCCATCGGTTAGATTGGGATAAATCAATTGAATTGATTAGGTATGGAATTGATAAGGGGATAACCTATGTCGATACTGCTTGGCCGTATGGATTAGGTGCAAGTGAGAAAGTCGTTGGAGAAGCATTAAAAGATGGATATAGGGAAAAAGTATTTCTTGTAACGAAATTACCCATGTTTCTTGTCCGGAAATCAGAAGATTATGAAAAATACCTCACTCAGCAGTTAGAAAAACTTCAGACGGATTATTTAGATGCGTATTTGTTCCATGGATTAACTCGAAAATCTTTCCTAAAGGTAAAAGATTTTAATTTGATTGAGAAAATGGAAGAAGCTCGAGAAAGTGGGATTATTAAACATATTGGTTTCTCATTTCATGATACGCTTCCAATTTTTAAAGAAATTATTGACTATTATGATTGGGATATTGCTCAAATCCAATATAATTACATGGACACCGCGATTCAAGCAACCCATGAAGGATTGCAATACGCCCATGAGAAAAATATCGCTGTGGTAATAATGGAACCTGTTAAAGGCGGTAAATTAGCAAATCCAACAGTTGAAGCACTAGATATAATGAAAAGGGCAAAGAATAATAGATCACCTGTTGACTGGGCATTGCAGTATGTTTGGAACCAACCAGAAGTATCAGTTGTTCTTAGCGGAATGGGATCTAAACAAATGGTCAATGAAAATTGCGAAAGTGCCAGTAGTTCGGGGGTGGGTGTATTAGATGATGCAGATCTTAAAATTATTTCTGAACTAGCTGAAATTTACAGGAAAAATATTTTAGTTCAATGTACAGCATGCCAATATTGCATGCCTTGCCCCTCTGGCGTGAATATCCCAGAGAATTTTGCTTTTCTTAATAATATGGCCTATTCAGGACAGAGAGGAATGCAAGATTTCCTTATAAAACGCAGGTATAAAAAATTAGCCAAATCTGCAAAGAAAGTTAATAAAGAACATCCGAACGGTAATGCATCACTTTGCACAAAATGTGGTACTTGTCTTGAAAAATGTCCGCAACAAATAAACATTCCAGAGGAACTAGATAAGGTTGATGCCATTATGGGTAAGGGTAAAAAAATATCTGAATTTTTCTAAAATATTAAGATTTATTGGACTAATTATAACTAATTATCTACATTTTTAAATGATCTTTATTAATATTAAAAATTAAATAAATAATTTTCATGACATTAAATAAAAAATGGTTTATAGAAAAGATCCAGACATTTTTAGCTGAAAATGATGCAAATAAAATGGTTGAGGTTGATGGGAGCCCATTTTATCGGCAGGATGTACTAGTTGGGTTCGTTTCGGGGAGTGATCCTATTTTTGAAAAATACAAGACTAAATATATTGGGAGTTTTCACATGGCACCAGAGGAGGCATTAAATAAATACTGTAAAAAAAAGAAGCTGGAAATCTAACCCGAAAAACTTTCAGTTGTAGCTTATATTTTACCCTTCAATTATAAAACAAGAAAGCAAAATCTTGAATATTCAAGAGAATGGCCTTCAGAACGATGGGCTCACACCAGACTTTATGGTGAGAAATGTAATGTCGCTTTACAGCAATTTCTAATTGACCAATTAGAAAAAGAAGGAATTTTTGCATTAGCCCCTACAATGCACACCTTCATGTGGAGAATTCATAAAAAACACGAGAACGGCGTCTGGTCCTCATCATGGAGTCATAGACACATGTGTTTTGCCGCAGGATTAGGATCATTCGGACTTTCAGATGGATTTATTAACGAGAAAGGCATTGCATTGCGATGTGGAAGCATAATAGTAAACCATGAACTTCCATCCGATGTAGATAAACGTCCTACCGATCCCTAAGCGTTATGCATTCAATGTGGAGATTGCATTAAAAGATGCCCAGTCGGAGCAATTTCATTTAATAATCGCCCTGATAAACAAAAATGCTCGGAAATGGTAACGAGTACCATTCCATACATTAAAGAGCACTATGATATTTCTATTTATTCTTGTGGATTATGTCAAGTAGGAGTACCTTGTCAAGATGGAATACCAAAAAAATAGAAAACTCCTTGAGATAAAAATTCTCAAAGCAGAAGAAAATAGTTCAACACATAATTACGAATTCTCAATTTCAGATCAAAATTTATTATAATGGTTTTTAATTATTTATTTAGATTTTCAATGAATACATCAAAAAATATACGACGGATTGAAAAAAAATCATCCAGAACTGCAGCTTACACCTGCGTCTCAAGA
>CAZRIR010000195.1:0-4846 GCA_964600195.1 uncultured archaeon
TTTCTTGAAATAACCCTTTATTAAAATCCTTTGTTGTAAAAAAATTTATATTTGGAAAGTTTTATAATGGATTTATAAAACTTTATTTAACAATATTAAAACTAGATGAGAGAAAATGTCAGACTTACAAAATTTAATTGTAGTTGATATTACTGATAGAGAATACATTGAGCTCGGCGAAAAGTCAGAATTAAAGTCTATTAAAGGAGATGGTACGGTTTTAACGAAAAATACTAGCCAAAATAGTAGATTATGGAATTGCACGAATGATTTAACCGAAATTGTTAACACTAATTTATCTGAAAAGGTATTAAATGTTGGATCTTTAAATCCCGGGCAAGATCATAAACAAGATTATGATATCCAGAATTTACATGAACCACTATTGAAAGTTGTAGAAATTTTTGACACGGATAGAACAACTGCTAATAATGTAAACAATAATTTCTTACATAAATATTCAAATAAATGTAAACTAACTCTTACTTTCTCAAATACTATTGGCACGCCTATTACTGAAATTAAGTCAATCCGTGAAATGCCTACAATGTTAAAGGAGGTAGAAATCCATCAACCAAGTGTTGGAAAAGCAGAACTTTCGGAAGAAGATGGAAAAAGAACATTAAATTGGGATATTGGATCCTTAGATGGCAATCAAACCGCTGAACTTCAGTTAATTTGTACTGTTAACATGGAAGAAAAAACAAAGCAATCACTGGGTAACTTGAAAGTAACTTATGTTGCTCCTAATAAAATATTGACAATGATGAGCCCAAAGGTCAGAAGCATAACGGATTCAATGAGTGGTGTTTCCAGAGATGAAGGATCTACACCTGGAATGTGGGATTGTAATGTAGAATTTATTAATGATTCAGAATTTAAAGTATTATTAGAAGAAGCGAAAGTCGATCATAAAATAACAACTGGTTCTGAAACAGTAGTAACTCAACAACCAAATTTAGAGATTGGCCCTCAAGGCTCTTGGGATCATGATTTTGGATTACAAACACCAAATGTTCCTGAATTAAGTTCAGAAATAACATTTACGGCTATGTTTGGTGTCGTCACACGAGTCATAGGAGAAATCAATAAAGAATCTACGATCTATGATGTATTGGCAGCGGAAATCCATAAAGCAATTATGCCTCCTGAAGTAAATGCATATGCAAATACAGATATGAAAATTGAGAATTCCATTCCAAATACGGGAACTGGATCAATTGATACTTTATTCATAGAAGATGATATCCCCAAAGATTTCATACCGCCTGAATTGAAAAAAATTACATTGACTGTGAAAAATCCTAGCGGAACGATCGAAATTCAAAATAGGGAAGAATTTATAGATAAAATAATGATGAATCCTGATGATGTAAGTCCCGATACGGCTCACAGGATAACAATATCATTGAAGGATTTAAAAGATCAATTACCTGAGAATTCTTCATTTGTCATAGCATATCCTTTATTGGCTAAAAATCCTTCTCCTGATGTTACCTACAATACACCAGTTCAAGTCATGATAAATGCACCAATTAAAGGTGCTGAATTACTTATTAAACCAACTGAAGAACCTAATATCGGAATAAAATATGTTGCAAGAAAACTGAAAACTCTTAAGAGTATTAAGCCTGGAATTAACGAAGGAGAATTTGCCATTACTGTTCGCGTTCAAAATAAAGGTGATGTTGAATTAGAAAATCTTCTCGTTAAGGATAAAATACCTGCGGGATTTTCATTGAGCGAATTTCATCCTCCTGCTGGAACGACCTATGAATCTATCCAGGAAGGTGGAGAATCTGAATTACAAATTAAAATGGACTTGCTGAAAGGTAATGAAACATGCATCATAAATTATCAATGCACGGGTTCAGGAGATTATCCTCGATCTGAACCCCAAATTATTGTACTAGGCAGAGGTGGCTCAGCAGCTAAGTCAGCTCCAACATCTGAAGGTGCAACAGAAAAAGCTCCAGAACCGGAATTATCTTATAAAAAAGCATCTGAAGGTCTAGAAATTTTTCAACAAATTTTTAAAAGACTAGATAATGCTCCTAAAGTTTCTGAATTCGCAACATACCTAAATTCCGTGAGAGATGAATTACCTGCCGGACCATTCAGACACCAATTTAGCTCGTTCATTAGAGACCTTAATAATTTAGAAGATCAGAATAAAATTATTGTCGGGTCCCTACAAGATGAGTTCCGAGCAAAATTGAAAACAATGGAATCAGGCATGAAAATCGAGTAATATTTAGAGAATTTTTTTAATATATTTCTTTTTTTCTTTTATACATTATTTTAAAACTAAATTTTATAGAACTTATTCTTTTTAGAAAATTATAATCATATATTGAGAAAAATTAGAATAAAAAAAAATTAGGCCCATTCATGTCCGCATTTTTTACATACATTCTTTTTAGCATAAAGCTTTATATTATTGATATAACTTAATACTTTTGTTTTATCATCAACAACCCTAATATCTTGTCCCGCAGCCCCGCATTTAACGCAGGTTCTTCTTTCCTCACTTGAATAATCACCTACACGGTCCTCAGGCTTTAATGCATAGATTTCTGTATTGAGCTCTTCGATCCTTATATTTTTTTCTTCGACTACTTTATTCAAATTGTTTATTTCTTCATCTTTCTGTGATATGATTCCTTCTATCTCCACTAACTTAGTACTTGTTTCTTTTAATTGGGTCTGAGTTTCGTTTATTCCATTATTTAATTCTGAAATTTTCGTATTAGATTCATTTAGCTGGGATTTTAAAGAATCTCTTTCATTTGTTAGATTGTTTATCATTTCTTCTGATTTTTCTGAAATAGTTTTTATCTGATTTATTTCTTCCGTTTTAGTAGCTACTTCACTTTTTAGTTTTTCTACCTCTTCTTTTAATGGTCCAAGCTCGTTCTGAATACCATCTAATTCATTAATCTTTGCATTTAATTCATTTCTAACTTTTTCTAATTCCGCTTTAGTTGTTGATAATTCACTCTGAGATTTTTCTAAGTCTGTTTTCATCATTCCCACATCTAAATTAATCGATCCTAATTCTGCCTTCGTGGAAGTGAGCTCTTGCTGGGCTTTTTGTAAGTCAGAATTTGCCATATTAAGCTTTTTTTTGAGGGTTTCTACCTCTTGATTTGAAATATCTTCTCCCATTATAAATTATTGCCTCATATTTATGATATTAAAATTCATGAATAATTTTCATTTCTCCATCTAGTAAAATAAGATATTATTAAGATTTTGTATATCTTAGAAATGAAGAATAATGGGATATATCGGTGGTGTGTAAATATAAATAATGTTGTTTATTCTATTTTATTCGTGTGTTTGTGTATTATTAAGCCAGATAAAGGTTTTGGATAGAAATAAGTGCTTTTTTGAGGCATAATCTCCCCTAATTCCGTTATTTTTTGAACTTCATCCAAAGTGGTTGGATTTATAATGAATAAAGCTTTAGTTTCTCCATTATCGACATTCTCTATTCCATTTTTTATCCCTTTTACAAAAGTGATATCTTCTTTTTCAATACCTAAATCCTTAAAAAGAATGAAATGTAGAATAGGAAGGTTGAGATTTTTCCATTCATTAGAATATTCTCCTGGAACTAATTCCTCTGGTTTGACATGTCCTCTCATTTTAATAAAAAGATATTTCTTCTGATAATAACATCCAAAAACATGCTCTCCTCTATGGTCCTCCATGATTTTCTTCAATGCCTCAACGTTATTAACATCGCGTGTTTCGAACTTATCTGAGACTTTCTTCTTTATTTCATCCATATTATTAGCAAAGATTCGATGAATTTGACGATGTGATGTGTATATTATCAAACCTGGGTCATTAAAATCAATGAATAAAGCCATAATATATTTACAACCATCATTTTTACTATGCCATAAACAAGTTTGATAGCGATGATGACCATCTGCTATTATCACGGGATTATTTCTGATTATTTCTTGATATTTTTTTATTTCCTCTTCTTCATGAACTTCCCATATTTTATGAATAAATCCATCTCGGTCGCGGGTTTGAAGAAATGGTTCATCTTTAATATGTTTCTTGAATAATTCTCCTGCTAAGCCCTTTCCATTATAGATCATGAAGATTGGTGAAAAATTACAATCCGTATGCTTAATAAGATTAAACCTATCTTCTGTAAATTTTTCAAAAGTCATCTCATGAGGAATTACTCCTTGTCTTATTGATGGAGGAAAAATATCTACTAATTTTAATAATCCAACAAACCCATAACGACTAATTATTTCATTTGAACCGGGTCTCCTGTAATCAATTCCATAAATACATAAACATCTATTTTTACGATGGACTAAGATTTTCTCCTGGATCATTTGCATCAATCTTTTTCCAGCACTTTCGTAAGATTCTGGAAGGATTATGTGACAGATGTTATTTGGATCTCGTTCCTTTAGCTCTTTTTCTTCGCTTTTTGAAATAACATCATATGGTGGAGCAATTAATTCTGCAAGCCTTTCTGAACCTTTTTCTTTTGCTTCTCGATAATGAAAATTTCTAAATGTTATTAATTCTGGCATGCGTTAGAGTAATATCAATTTATTGTATTCTATAATTTGAGAAAAATTAAATATTTTTTGAATTTATTTAATTAATTCTTAATAATTTTAATTGCTCTTAATTAAATCTTTAGTTTCCATAGATTTATGTGTTTTAAACTGAGATTTCTTGAACTAAGCTAAGTTTTTGAATAAAAATAGCACGATTTTGATCGAATAAAACGAATATTAAAAGAAAATTAATTTCTAAATTTTTCAAGTTCAATTTTTATAATTTTTTGAAATTCATCGAGATC
>CAZRIR010000196.1:0-4799 GCA_964600195.1 uncultured archaeon
TTAAAATATTTGCTTCTTGATTTATTGTGGTTCTAACGGCAAATAAAGTAGTCATGTCCTCTTTATCGTCCGTTACCGATAAATTTTTAATATTTAAACCGTTTTCTCCTTCATTATTTTCCATTTTTTCATCACTAATAGCTTATTGAATTTGATAAATTTTTAATTTTGTTTTTGCATTTCTTAGAAAAAAAAGTTACATGAATATAAAAGGATTTCTTTGTTAAAAATTTTACTTTTTTTTCCTAAGTTTCTGATATAATATAAGAATTCTAATAATTTGTTATATTTAGAAGGGGATATTGTTGATATCTAATATTTCAGGTATTTTATTCTTTCGATCAAGCCACGCAATTTCGTGACGCATGTATCTCCAAGTAATCTCACATTTACCCAGATTATCTTTCGTTTCTGTCTCCCATTCCCATGGATTAACAATAACCAAATCTCCCTTTCGCACCCATACTCTTTTTTTTATTTTTCCACGGATTCTTCCAATTCTATGTTGTCCATCCTCACAAAAAACCTGCATTCTCTCATTTCCATAAATATCTACTACACGCGCAAACATTTCTCCGTTTCTTTTGTTAGGAAATTTAACACGGGTAACTTCCGGAGTCACATCTTGAGCTCCACGTCTTTGTTTTCCCTTCTTTTCTTGTTTTTTTTTCTTTGCCATAATTACTATTTCAATATATATGATTAATTTAATAGTTTACCATTTAGATCTTGTCATCTGGCTTATATGCGCTTTTAATGAATATTATTTTTAATTCTTTTTTCGAAGAATTTTTAATATTATGCATTTCTTTTGGTTCTACTAAGAAGACACTTCCCTGTGGAGCATCATGTTCTTTTTCATCTATTATCATGGTGCCATTTCCTTCTATGAAATAAAAGGTTTCATCAACTTCAAGATGACCATGAGCTTTATCGGCCATATATTCTCCGGGTTTAAGAAAAATAAGCCCCCAATCTATACTTGGTCCACGCATCAAGTACTTTACTCCGCTCTCACCATCTCTATATTCATAATCATTTTCATTAACTTTTTTAATAAATCAACACCTTTCCTTGGATTATATTATTATAGGCATTAAATAAATATGCTATATTAATATTTAAAACATTTTAATTCTTCAAAAATGTAAAGAGTTTACAATGCATTCTTGAGAATCTGTAATAATTTTTCTTTATTCGTATCTCTTGGATTATTCGCTAATGAACTCCCCGTAGTATGTTTTACAATTTCATTGAAATGCATTTCATGGATTCCCACTTCTGATAAATGATGTGGAATGCCAATATATTGAAAAATATCTTCTATTTTTAAAATTGCCCAATTAGCTTGCGACTTTAAATCTTCAGGGAATTTTTTTGGACAAAATCCATAATCCAATAATATTCCTTGACAATGGAAAAGTTTTCCGATCCAAGCATAATCTTTCATGACACTTTCTAATTCCATGTTATATCTCATCACGTGTGGTAAAAGGAGACCACATATTAATCCGTGTGCAATATCATGCTGAATTCCTATGGGATGTGCAAAACCATGAACTGCTCCTAACTTTCCATTTGCAAATGATATGGCTCCCATTAAACTTCCAAGCATCATTTTTTCTCTCAAAGTTATATTAGACAACTCGTCATTAACTAACGGTAAATTTTTTCCAAGTAATTCTATGGATTTTTTCGCAAAATAATCTGAGATAAAATTTTTACTTTTCGAAACTAGGGATTCTATTGCTTGAACAAGAGCATCAGCACCCGAGTAGGCGGTAAAGTTTTTCGGTAATGATAACGTTAATTCGGGATCAAGTAATGCAATATTTGCCCACAATCCCCTAATGCTTTTTTTTAAACCTGTTTTTTGATTTTTTATCACCGAATTGTTGGTAACTTCTGAACCGGTTCCCGATGTGGTAGGTATTAAAATAAAAGGAAGGGTAGGATGAAAAAATTCTTTTCCTGCAAGATAATCTTCGACCATTCCTCCATTAGTAGTAAGACCCGCGATAGCTTTTGCTGTATCCATTACACTTCCTCCACCAATACCGATTATGATATCACAACTCTTTTCAATTGCAATTTGCGTTCCTTGATTGATGATTTGTGTATCTGGTTCTCTAATGGCCTTCTGATATGATTCTATTGATATGTTTTTTTCTGTCAAGATTTTTTCAATTTTGTTTAAATTTCCTGTTTTTTTCAAGGAAGATCCTCCAGTAACTAATAATGAACGTGGTCTCTCAATTTTTTGAGGTTTTAACATTTTTAAGATTTCTGTCCCTAAATCCTTTATTTTTCCTCTTCCAAAAACGATCCTAGGAGTTACAAAATCAAATGTTATATTATCATTGAGTTCCATTTTTTCTCACTAGTTTGAAGAATTAGCTTTTTTCTATAGATAAATATTTTTTTTGCCTTAAAAAGATTGTACCCAAATTTGCTTCTCTCGCTTCTTTACGTAATGCTTTATCATTACTCGCTAAAAAAATGTTGAGATTTTCGCTTTTGAGTTCCCTTGCTTTTCTTAGCAGGAATTGATCAGTAGTTTCATCTGGCTTCTTGACCTGATTTTCAACGATTATATCATATTTCTCTTTATTACATTCAAGATAAGTGATTCCTGATTCCAAGTGTTTGATAAATTTAATCGCTTTTGAATCCCTTCTTTTTTTGGCTTCTAATTCATCAAAAACTTGTCTAAACACTATGAATCGCGTTCCTCCTTCCAAGATGGAATTTATATATTCTAAATAGTCAATTTTAAACTGAACGGGAATAAGAATAAAATTGGCATCAACAATGATTAGGTTTTTAAAAAGAGTATTTTTAGAGTTCAAAAAACTTGTCGCTCTAATATTTTTTTTGTTAGTCTATCAAAAGCATTGCCGACGTTCTCGCCTGATTTGCTCGAAATCTTGATATAATCAAATAAATTAAATGCTTCCTGAAATGATTGAGCGTAATCATCATCAACCATGATTTCTTCTGCTAGATCTAATTTTGTACCAACAAATAATACAGGAAGATCGGGATCGCCTTTTCTCACGATATTTATCCATTGTTCTAAATTATCTAAAGTTATAGGCCGAGTAAGATCAAACATTAAAAGGGCACCTTTCGCCCCTAAAACATAACTTTCAAGGAGAAATCTAAACCGTTCTTGTCCTCCAAAATCCCAGAGTTGTAAGGTTGCAGCATTTCCATCAACTTCAGTTTCCTTAAGAAAAAATTCGACACCAATGGTCATCTTGGTTTCAGCACTAAATTTGCCTTCAACGTATCTATGTAAGAGCGTGGTCTTTCCAACACCACCTTCTCCCGCTGTTAAAATTTTCAGGATGAACTTTTTTGGCATTTTGCTACAATATTATTTATGTTTTATCTTTAAACTGAAATATACGATAATAGATAATAATTGTTGTTATTATTATTAAAATTTTTATATCTTATAATTTTAGGTATATAAATTCATGTTTTTTAATTTATTTTTTTTTATCAAATTTACCTAATACTTATCAAGGTATTATTTTTAGAATTACCAATAAATCATAAATGATAGAAGTGATAAATAAATATTTGGTAATGAAAAAAAGTGAGATATACTATCACATAATAATTTTTGTTCTTATTTTGTTTAAAATTAAGGGTTTAGCGATTGAGAAGAATTATTTGGAAATTATTATAGATGTAAAATAATAGTTTTTTAAATCTAAATATCTTGTAACTAACTAAATAGACTATTTTTATCACGCCAAAACTAAGAGGTAGCTTCTAATGAAAAAAAAAATGCCATCAGAAGAGGAATTAAAAAGACTCAATATTGAAAGTTGGGGAGTATGGACAAAAGAAAAAAGTGTTTTTCCGTGGTCTTATGATGATACCGAAACATGTTATATTTTAGAAGGAGAAGTTGAGGTTACTGATTCTCAATCTGGAGAAAAATTGAGTTTTCAAAAGGGCGAACTCGTTCAATTTCCGAAAGGATTAAAATGTGAATGGAATGTGAAAAAACCAGTTAGAAAATATTATCATTTTGGAGATTTGGAAATATAGTGAATACAATTGAATTTTAAAATAAATAATACAAAATTTATTCTGATTTTTTTCTTTCTTCGATCCTTTGCAATTTGATTAGGGTATCCCTGATAATTTTAATTTCCGCACGAGTTTCTAAATTAAAATCTTTTAATCCTTCAAGCATTTCTTTTTCATTTTTTCCATTTCCATAAAGTTCATTAAATTTATTAATAACACAGGGATGAAAGTATATATAGTGCTTTTCCATAAAACCAATCAAATAATCTTTCTCATGTTGGGATTGGGATAATTTAAACATCTGTTCCTGTATCTTTTTCAAAGGTTGCTTTATTTTTCTGGCAACTAACCTATCATCAACTTTATTGTATTCCCTCAACGTTTTTTGCAATTTTTTTGAAAAAAAGAGTGAACTAACATAAGAAATAACAAATGATAAAATTAGTAAGATGATGACAATAATGCAAATCCAGATAGTTGCAATGGGATTGATATTAATGAATAGAAGTGCAATCAAGGCAATTATTATAAAAATTATTGTTATTATGTGTTGTCTAAATTTCTTGATGAATATTACATATTTTTTCGGCATGGGAAGGTATCTCATTCAATATCTTTTTTATTACTAAAAGATATTATTTATTACATAAAAAAATTTTTAAATAAGTAATTAGTGGCAAGCGACCATCGAGTTGCTCCATTCGTTCTGGGTTCGGATGTTACCAGGTAGATCCTAACTTACCATGACCGTA
>CAZRIR010000197.1:0-4769 GCA_964600195.1 uncultured archaeon
ATCATCCTTTTGATTTTTAATTTTTAAATAATCTTCTTCAAGATAGCTGCCCTGTTTTTTGGATCGTGCTAAAGAATTAATTAATTTGTTTAATAAATCTTTTTTTGCTGCGACATCACTTGAATAATTTTTAAATTCTGAAAATTTTAGTTCTTTATTTAATATTTCATTTTTTTTTAGCAAATCAATATATTTAAGAAGATCTATAAAATCTTGAATCAAATTTACGTTCATGTCTATTATATTTGTATTATAATTTGTGATAGAACGATATCTCTCTAAGTAACCTAATAATTTTTCTGATTTTTCTAATCCATCTGTGGATTTATTTCCATTCTTAAAAAAAGCAATAAATTTTTCCAAGGAAATGCACTCAAAATCCTCAATGTCTCGAAAAATTTTGACAATTTGAAATTCTTCTAACGTGTCTATTTTAAATTTACCCATAATGAGTGTAAATGGATCTTTAATTGAGATTTTATTGTTGTTTATTGTAATTTCTAGCATTTTTTTTTGGGGTAAAATTTCTAATGTTCTTTCTTGAATTTATCTATAAATTGTTGGTATTCTTCTTTTTTCTTTTTTTTTCGTTCTCGAATGAGATCTAAAGGATCCATCTCGTCGTCTTTTTGGATGAGATATTCTTCTTCAAATTTTTTTTCAAATTGCGATTTAAATTTTTCAATTTTTTCAATGACATCATCGCTTAATTCTACTTCTTTCGAGGGTTTTTCAGCTATTTCTGATAGGTTTTCTCTTCGCTGCTTTCTCCTTCTCCTTTCAAATTCTTCATCAGAAAGATGAATGTAATCCTGATATGTACTTGAACGAAATTGATCTTGTTGTTTTTTTTTCATCTCTTCCAAAGATTCTTTCTTTTTCAGTTCTTCAAGTATTTGTTTCTTTTTTTTAAATTCTTCAGCAGATAGTTGATTTTCCATATCAAGCAAAAAATCTTCAAAAGAGATTTGAGTCTCTGGAAAAATTTCTTTAAATTTATTAATTATCTCTAAATTAACATCTTCAGGAATTTTTTCCAGTTCATTTTGTAATTTGGAATCAATAATAGAAAGATAATATTTTTTAATTTTATCTACTCCATTTAAAAAAAGTGAATTTAATTTTAATGAATTCAATAATTCTAACCATTCAGGTATAGTCAAGGAGTTAATAAATGATATATTCTCAACAATTTTATTGATTTCTCTATTTTCAATAAAAGTTAGCCCTAATTCTTTAGTTCTACTTGAATTTAAACCTATATGCTTAAGAGATTCCTTAAATGACTCCTTATATTTTTGAATGAGAAGGTTATAAAAAAATAAAAACTCTGCTAAATTATGATTTGAGATTTCAGTTATTTTTTGAGTTAATTTTTCTAAAATTATATGAATGTTCTTAAAATGAATGTTATATTCATCATTGTTAAAGCCCTTTAAGAATAACTGATGTTGTTCTTCATAGTTTTTGTAAATCAAATTTAATATTGCTGATTTACCTTGAAGTTTATCAAGTGGTTCAACCAGCTCCTTAATTTTTTCTAAATTAAAAATTTCATACTCCATTGTTTTAAGTCCATATCCTTATATTTCAGGAGGTAATGATCGGCCCGATTTGGATTTTTCTCCACTATCTTCATTAAGTTCCCTACTGCTTAACATATCTTGTCTGCCAACGTGAATCGCGGTACCTCCTACTAACTTTAAAGAACTATAAAAAATCTCATAAGTTAAAAGTCCTGTGTTTATGCATTTAAATAACGCCACATTTGTTCCTCTTTCAATATCAGATCCAGAGTATCCGATAGTGAGGAATAAAAGACCATCCTTTTTTTTCTTTTGTATTTCTTTCTGAAAGACGCTCATATTAAATTCTGATACTTTAGAGCCAACTTTTTTTTTTAAATCTGAGAATGTAGAATCAAATATTTTATATTCTTCATCCAATTTCTTTAGAATTGAATCATCCACTCCAATTTTTGCATCTTCTATTTTCTTTATAAAGGATTCTATGATTAATTTCCTAAGCTTATATTCTGGAAAGTCAAATTTTAAATGAAACATGAATCGTCGCCAAATGGCAGAATCTAATTGTCCTTGATGGTTTGTTGCACCAAAAATTGCAAGTGGGGTCCCTTCATAATTAACTTTATCAATAACCTGCAAAAAAGAGATTACTGCTCGTTTTATTTCCCCAACTTCATGGATATTTGATCTTTCAGAACCAATTGCATCAATTTCATCAAAAAATAAAACAAAAGCGCTATTTTCTTTTGCAATTTCAGCTGAAAGTTCAACAACATTCCTAATATTTTTAATAGTATCTCCTAATAATGGTGATACTAATCGATCTGATTCAACAACACATATAGGTATATTATATTTTTTTGAGAAAGCCCTAGTTAGGGATGTTTTTCCTGTCCCTGGAGGTCCATAAAGTAGTACAGTTAAACTTGGAGTTAATTTAGACCGTTTAAGTTGATCTCTAATATTTTCATATTTCTTCAAGGCCTTGAAGAAATCTTCCAATCTTTCTTTAATATCCTCATTTCCTAAAATATCATCAATTTCTTCTTTAATATCATCGGGTAAATATACTGCACCATATTTCCCAAGACGTTCTTTTATTTCATCATCAGTATATGCCATATCATTTCAACTCTTTATTGGAATTATTTTAATTTTTTCTTTCTTTATCAATTTGTTCACATATAAGGGCAACTTCATCGATCAAATCCTTAAGATTATCTATTTGAGACCCTATAAAATTAAAAATTTCTTTTCGATATTGGGGTGAATCCCGTATTTTCATCTTATCAATCCCCAAATAGTTTGGAAAACATGCCAGTTTCATTAAATAAGGAAGAACCTTCTCATTTGTTTGTAGGTCCTTAAAAATTGAATAAAAAATATTTTCTTCTGATAGTTTCCATTTTAATATACCCATGTATATCAAAAATGAAAAATTCATTGCGATCCAATTAATCAGCTCTCGACTTAAAAAACCTCGTCTCATCGAAGCGAACGCTAAATAGTATAATAATATAGTTTCATTACTGAATTGAGGAATATACCTGATTATTCCATCAGATTGCTTATTTTCCCTTAAAAAATTATTTTCAAGCAAGATTTCAACGAATGTTTCTTTAGGAGCTAAAAAAATTCCATCAATTAACCTCAATCCCATTAGATCGGCTAATTTATCTATTGATTCTTCTTCGGCATTAGCAATTGAATCAATATAAGGAGAAAAAACTTCATTTTTTAAGATCATTGGAATCTCGTGATTTTCTTTTTCAGGAAATGGACCATAATTGGGATCCAAGTTATACAGAGACACGATATTATTTATGATTTGATAAATTTTGGGTGAAATTCCAGGAATTTCAAATAAATCTGGATTTTCTAATTTTTCTCTATAAAAGGTATGAGGCTGAAGTAAGTGTCTTTGACATTCATAAAAATTTGGAGCATACTCCAATAATATTTCATAGATTATTTTTAAATTTCTACCACGAGGAAATAAAATTCCTTCTAAATATTTGACAGTGCGATATAAATAGGTTTTTTCATAATTTTTTCTATCTGGTGAAGTTATATGTTGCAATACATTCAAGGCAGAAACGGATTCATAGAGAAATTCTAAAATATAATCCTTTATGTCAATAACATCTATTTTATCTTGATATTTTATAATAAAATCTTTCATTATTTCATAAATATTTGATCTATACATTGCGGAGAATTCAGATAAAGCACGTACAGTGCGAATATTCCTCTTTTCCTCTTCTTGTCTAATTCTATCCAAAATTTCCGTGTCTAATAGAAGATCAGGATCCAAATCCTTAATTATTCTTCTTGTTTCTCTTAAGATAGGCCGCATATGACTTATAAAAGTTAAATACCTTGGAAAAATATCCGTCCATCTTTCTCTTCTTTTCCCAGTTTTCGTGTTCCTCGAATAATTTCTCTTGCTACTCAATCCATCACCTTGTGTTTATTCTTCATTATATCCTACTAATACCTGCGTAAATATATTTGCGATTTCGACAAAGATCGGAATTTCTACACGAACCATATTACCAAGTATCCATTTATTAACATCCCTAAGCAAAAATCGAATTTGATTAATGATGCTGGATTCTTTATCACTCGAAATTATCTTTGAAAACCATAATCCTCCACCTACCCTGTAAGCGACTATTTTAATTAATGGTTCAAAAAGATCTTCCAAAACTTGTTTTATCATCCACGATTTTGGAATCACACTCATGTTCTGCTCATCATAGGATGGATCTTTCAAAATAGGATTTTTTTCATCTACTGAGACTTTTGGCATGAAACTTAGCAACAATATCAAAGCAAAGATTGCGGATATTCCATTAATAGTATAATTACCTCCAATTTTTTCGAGATCATCCCTATTTACGGCCAAATTTGCTAGAAACATGCATATAAATACATTTCTATCAAAAGCATCTGAAACATATGCGTGTCCCAATTTTTCATCAATAATAATATATCTCTCTTCTAAAATAGCTAAAATTTCTGCTGGAAATGTATAAAAGGTATAGACCTTTCGTTCACTTCTTCTCACATCTTTTTCAACTACAAGTTCTCTTGAGATTAAACCAAATAATTCAATGAGTTGCTCTAATTGTTTTTTTACGTAATTGCGAGGTTTAATTGGATCGCCGAACATGGCATAAAATTGGTGGTCAACTATATGAAAGTCATTCCTTTTAGAAAATGCTTCTACCATTCTATCAA
>CAZRIR010000198.1:0-4764 GCA_964600195.1 uncultured archaeon
ACTGCGATTGTGACTGTGATCGCGATTGCGACTGTGATTGTGATTGCAACCAGGACCAGGATCAAGATCAGGACCAGGATCAAGATCAGAACCAAGATCAAGACTGCCAAGTAGTATAAAAAATTAACCTACATAAGTGATTTCTTTTTAAATCACTTTTTTTTTATTAAAACAATAAAAAAATGTAAAAAATATAGATAAATTTAGCTTACATTCCATACCATTGCACATTCTCCCACCCCACCTTTTTGAACTCCCTCATATCTAAGATTCCTGAAACCAAACTTATTTTTTACCTTTGATAGAATTCCCATCATGACTTGGGGAAACATGCAAGAAGGACTTCCATGATCATGAAATCTATAATAAGTGTTAGCAAAACACATTTTACAGCTATCTTGTTTTGCGATTAGTTTATTAATATGTCCATCCTCATCTTTTAAGAATTCTACTTTGGCATTATTAGTTATTGCCCAATCCTGCTCTAAAAATTCTTCTAATCGCACCATGAAATCATCAATCGTTTCAATTCCGTCATTGGTAAATTCCCTTCCAATGGTCCTTCCAATTTTTGTAAGAATTTCACCTTTTTGTTCAGGGGGTAGTGCTTTTTGAACAGCATACCATAATTTGAAAAATGTACTATATGGAACTGTTTCGAATTGTTTTGTTAGATTTTGTACTTCTTTCTCTGATAAAGTTCCCATTATGTATTCACACTTAAAGTTTTAATAATATATCAATTTTATCGTACAAAAATATCCTCGTTATAAATTTTTAAAAAAGATTGATATAAGATTTATCCCGATAAACAAAATATTCCAAATTTTTTTAATAGATTAGTTTCAATGTTAAATATAAAAAATTGATAAAAACAGAATTTATGAATTGATTTTAATAGCAATAATTTTTATATTTGTTAATGAGTTTTTTAACTTAATATTAAAAAGTTATGATGCTCTTTTTTAGAAAAAAGCGATAATTAGACCAATGCGTTCGAGAAGTCCTTTTCATATATATTGGCCTCAATATTTCGAGTTAAAAAGAACGAGAAATAATGGAAGACGAGTGCCTAAAAAATATGCCGTAGATAAAGTATCTTTAGAACTAGTTGCGAAAGCTGCAAGGAGGCTAGGTTATCAAACGGATATTGAAAAAAGTTATCAATATCCGAAGACATGGTGGGACGAACCTGGTAGAGTGTTGATTGACACCAAAGGTAAAAATAAAAATAAAGTATTGCTTGAAATTGCTAAAGAAATGCAGAAAATGCGGGTAAAAAAATAAAAATTATCAAATATCATGCATGAATTCGCCTTTGCTCTTGATATATTTAAAGTTGCTGAAGCTACAGCAAAGAAGTATAATGCAAAAAAAATTACCGAGGTCCTTCTTGAAATTGGAGAATTAACACTAATTGTTCCCGATCTTTTACGTCGATCATTTGAAATGGCAACAGCAGGCTCAATTGCTGAAGGAGCATATTTAAATATTCAAATTGTCCCAGGAAAAATTAAATGCAGGGAATGTAATAAAATCTCATCCGTAACTCTAACAGAAGAGGCACAATTAACAGGTTTACAACTATTTCGATGCACTTTTTGTGATAGTCCTAATACCGAAGTAATCGATGGAAAAAAAGCTAATGTTAAAAATATAAAAATTCAAGAATAATTTACTGGGAGCACATTTTAGATTCAAATCCAAAAAAGTCTTGAATAATAATTTAAGAATAATAAAAATAATGACTAGACTATACTAAAATCCCATTTATTACACCGTGTTGGCCTGGACGGCTCGTGATTTTAGCTTTTCCTAATTCTGTGTCAACAATCGTTCCTTTGGTGATGATATGCCTTCTATTCAAATCTTTAGAAGCCGCATTGCTTTCAAATCGAACGATTTTCGTCTTTGAAGTTTTATTGGTATTTGGATCAGTAACATTTATGAACTGAGTAGCGAATAATTTTAACTTGACATTCCCTCCCAAGGTTCTTTGTTTTTTCTTTTTTTCTTCTCCTATTTCCGTATTGATTGGAGGTCTTGCTAACTCTCTCTTTCTTTTTTTTCGGAAACTTTTATACTTCTTTCCTGTATATTTTCTTTTTGAGCGAGCTTGTGATCGTGCCATGCTAAATTAACCATTCTCATTTTGAAATAATTATTAAGAAAAATGAATTATGTCTTTAATATTTTTACATTAGACAACAATAAAAGTAAATTAATTATAATTCTAATTTTTATTAATAATAAATCACTATAAATTATTGAATTAAAATGATGCAAAATAGAGATATTTCTAAGATTGATGGAACTACCATGGATAATATCATAAAGAGTGGTACAACCACCGTTGCCATGATGGTAAAAGATGGTGTTGTCATTGGAACTGAATCCCAAGCAACCGCGGGGTATACCGTGGCAACAAAAACAGCTCAGAAACTCTTCCAGATTAATGATTATTGTGCGGCTACAATTTCAGGAGGTGTAGCGGATTGTCAATATGTGATTAGCCAATTACAAGCACTATCAAGACTAAAACAAGTAGAAGAAAATGAAGTTCCTGAACCTAAATATATTGCTAATGTTACAAGAAATATTTTATTTCAAGGACGTTCCTATTTCCTTGCCATGATGATTGTTGGGGGATACTCTATTAAAGAAAAGAAAGGAATCCTCTATGGAATTGATTTATTAGGAACTTTATATGAAGAATCAAAATACCTTTCATTTGGTTCAGGTTCGCCATTTTCATTAGGTGTTTTGGAGGCAGATTGGAAACCTGATATGACAAAAGAAGAGGGAATCGAATTAATTAAAACTGCGATTTCAAGTTCTCGAGAAAGAGATGCAGCTTCAGGATTTAATATTCAAATCTGTACGATTGATAAGGAAGGTTTCAAACAAATTCAATAGATTTGAATGTTTTTGTTTCTTTATTTTTTAAATTATTTTTATTTAGTTTTAAGATTAGTCTTGTTTTAGAAATCTTTTTGATATTATTCCTAACCCTGCTTGATCTTCATCTTTTTTCTCCAAATAATGTGTCAATATCAATTTATTGTTTTATTAAAAAGTTTTTAAGTTTTTTTGGCAAAATGAATCCAAGATAAAATTCAATCGCACTTGTCATCAAAAGTAGTCTAAAAACTACTAATGAAAGGGGAGTTGTAGGCACCGTGGCATCTAATAATCCACCAATAGCAAAGGAGGGAAATGCTATTAGTAAGAATATCCCTTTCCATTTTGTTTCGGGTTCCCCAATTTTTATGGTTTTAATTGCAAAAGCTATTCCACTGACTAGTATGATTAAAATGATTATTGCTATGAAAAGAGCCATGAAAGGGTTATTACTACGTGTATCTACAGCCGATTCCTTGATGGCCATGAGATTTACATCAAAAATTACATACGATGTTAGGAGAATGTAAAAAATTAATGATATGATGACTATAATCGAGAGAAAAAGTTTTTGTTTCTCTTTTACTATGAAATTAGTAAAAGCAATCATCCAAGATATGACTCCTATAGGCAATGGTGTGAAATTTATCAATAATATTGCTTCTAGCGGGAGCCCTTCACCTCCATTGAAGAATGAAACTATGAATGAAACGCTCGTACCATACCATCCTGAACAAAAAAGAATCCATGCCAATCCAACATAGAGGAGATTGATATTTTTAGTATTAAAGTATTTGATGATGATGCTCAATCCAACAATAATGGTAATAGCTACAAAAATCAAGCCTAATATCCCATTTGCAATATCTAAGGGTCCTAACATTATAATATTCCTGTTATATAATTTGATTAAAACAAATATAACAATTGAAATATTTAAACTTTTTTTTACATTAAATATTTTTTACGTCAACTTGAATGAATTTTCCATTCAAATACATGAACCCATTTATCTTTCCCTTTCTTGCATCCATTATTGACCAGATTTGTCTTTTAAAACTTTTAAAATAATCCAAATGTTCCATATTTTTCAAATCAGTGGAGCTTGGGTTATTTCCCGCAGGATGTGAATGAAATATGCTAATCAAGTTTAGTTCAAATTTTAATTGGGCAATCTTATAAATTTCATTTAACTTCTCTTCTTGATTTATAAGAAATGCAATGGGAGATTTATGATCAGATTCAATGCATTCAAATCTTTTAGCTTCATATTGATAGAAATAATCATTTTCTTTTTTAGGATTTTTGATTTGATTAATACTTCCAAAAATTAAACCGCATGCTTCATTAGGGGTGGCTTTTTTCACGCATGTTATCAATTGGTTTCGTATTTCACCATTTATTTGTAATATTATATCTTTTTCAAATCTCATCTTTTTATCAAGAAATATTTTTTTTAGATTAATGTTAATGCGGCATTTAAAGTAGCCAATCTTGCTAATTGAGGGTTATCTCCTAATCCTATGATGATAACATCATTAACCTCCAGAGAAACATCCGTTAATTCCTTTTCAAAATATTCTTGGACATTCTTGCTGATCTCAACATTATTCATGTCACCTTCAGAAAACGCATGTGGTGGAAAAATAAATTTAGTTCCATTATAAATGAGACAAGTTGCTCCAGAACCATTTATTTTGATGGCAGCATCTCTCTGAGCTATACCATTCGTTATTTTAGTGCCCCCATCCTTAACCAAGCAGAAATAAGAATTATTATCTTCGCTCTCGATTAAAATATCTTTTAATATTTTTAAATCTCCCTTTTTTATAATGGGAATAAAATTTTTCATCTTAGTTAAAA
>CAZRIR010000199.1:0-4763 GCA_964600195.1 uncultured archaeon
ATCTCTTTGTAGAAATAGACTATAATAGGGAATCTTACAAGCAAGCTTCGACAAGATTCGAAGCTTTTTCGGAAATAATTTAGGAGGTTAAATTAATGTCAAGTGAAGCTAAAATAAAAAGCCAGATGCTTAAGTCAACCATAAAACTTAAAAATGAAATGGGTCGTCACTATTTAGCCATTGAACAGGCCTATCGAGAAGGAAAACCAACTGCTTGGGCCACCTCAGGTACTCCGGTTGAGTTATTATATGCAATGGAGGTGCAACCCATGCTTCCAGAAAATTCTGCAACAATTTCAGCAGCTACTAAAAATTCGCAAAAATTTATAGAAATGGCTGAAGATGACGGATTTTCCTATGATCTATGTTCATATTTCAAGACGAACATGGGTGCAACACTAAGTGGCACAACAGATCTGGGCGTTGGAGGGATTAGAAAACCAACATTCATGTTATCAAGTGATGTTATTTGTGATACTCATGTAAAATGGTTTCAGGTCCAAGCAGAAAGATATAATGTACCTCATTTCACGATTGATGTACCCCATATTGTAAGTAATACTTCTAACCGCCAGCGAGAATATTATAAGAAATATGTTCAAGAACAGCTTTGGGAATTCTTGGATTTCATCACAGAAATTACCGGTCATGAATTGGATCAGGAAAAAGCGAGGGAAGTCACTGAGAATTCTTATGAGTTAGGGAAAATTTGGCAAGATATTTTTGAGTTGCGGAAAACCATTCCAAGTCCCGTGAGCACGAAGGATACTTTTGGAGGGCTCTTCCCATTGTTCACCATGCCTGGACTTAAAACACCAGTAAAATTATATACTCGTATGTATAAAGAAGCAAAACAGAGAGTAGACAATGGCATTGGTGCTCTACCTAATGAGAAATACCGATTGATGTTTGAGGGAATTCCTTTCTGGTATGATTTAAAATTCTTCAACTTTCTCGAACAATACGGCGCAATAATTGTATATGAACCATATACATACGCATTTTCTAAATTCATGGATCCAAGCATTACAAAAGAAATGCTTTTGGATAATCCAGTTAAAGCCATGTCCGAGATCATGTTAAGCTTTTGGTATATATATGATTTAAAAACTAGGATTCAAAAATTTCAGGAAACTGTGAGAGATTGGAAGATTGATGGTGTTATCCTACACGATAACTTATCATGCCGACCGAATGCATGTGGACTCTATGATTTAAAAAAACATTTAATGGAAGATTATGATATTCCTTGTTTGATAATAACCGCAGACATGAACGATCCTCGTAAGCTAAATTCTACTCAAGTGAGAAATCGAATAGAAAGCTTTATAGAACTCTTAGATAAGCATAAAAAAAGATAAAAAAAAAAAAACGTTTAATAAATCCTTATTTACATGTTTTCAGTCAAATCTTGAAAAACATCTAATGCAGCGGCTATGACTTCATTAAATGCCAAGCCATCTGCAATATTTCCCTCAATGGAAAGTTCACCAGCCATGTATGCTGATGGACCGTCTTTCTCTTGAAAGATAATTGCGGCTAGAACTTCGAGAGGTCCAGTAAAAACAAAACTTGGATCATCAATTGTTCCATCTCCATAATCAATTTTTCCATTATCATTAGTCAGCCAATATTTAGTCCCCGTGCCTGTTTCAATAACATTACATTTCCAGCTTTGACCTTCTAATTCTTCTTTTACGTCATCACTTTCCAGTGCAATTTGCTTGAAATATTCCAAAACAGTTGGAAAATATTCTATTTTAGCTTCTGAGGCACCTGCATCGAAATATACCTTTAGTGTTTTTAAAATTTCTTGATCAACCATGCTCATCACTTTAGTTTTAACTATTCTTTTTTTATTTGGATTTAGTTAAATAGTTATTATTCTACTTTAACATTTATAAAAATTTTCTTTTAGTATAGTAATGAACGTATATTCAAAGTATATTATTACACTCAAGTAAAAGAAAACTATAAATAGATCATAAAAAAAAATTTACTTTTCATTACTTTCGTTTCTTTAAAATTTCTAATTGAGCAAGAAGCCAGCAGAGCTCTTCATAAGTGGTAGAAGACTTTAAAATTTCTTCATTTTTCTTTTTAATGTCATTCTCGTTTATCTTTTTATTACTATTAATGAATACAAGCTGTTTTTGAGCTAAATCCCTGCTCAATTCTTCATAAGGTTTATTCTCTAGTGAAATTTCATTTGCAAGGATTGTTATCTCTGCTTCGAGATCTGGATCTAAACCTGCCTCAATTAACTCCTTCGTTTCTTCAACCTTAAGGATTAATTCGTTCCTCCTTTCAGTTTTTGTAATTTCGTCAATACCTTCCATTAATAGATCCATGATTGCGAGAAAAGACCCATATTCCTTATTTTGTTCTAATAATTCAACCTTAATTGGTTTTTTCTTTTTTTGATTTAAGATTTCAGCCTTTTTTTGCCCAAATTCCCTTTTTTTTTCAGAAGATTTTAATCCAACCCAAACGTAAATTTTTTTCTCGTCATCAATTATATACACTTTATTATCTGAAAAGTCAACCTTTGTAACAGTTCTTAAAGCCCCATTTTCATAAACAGTATACAAATTCATTTTTGATCGCTTTTTTTTCGTGATATAAATATAATAACACGATAAAATAAACCTTTATTCTTCATCAAATTAAACTAATTTAACATTTCTCATTTATTCTCTTATCTATTCAAATATAAAGTTATGCTTTTAGCATAGATCTATGCAAAAAACATCTTATGTCGATTTTCACAATTTTTATAATTAAAAACTCATTTTTACATTTGAATTAGGAGTTAGTATGAGATAATATTCCCCAAGACGTCCTATTGACCCTCCATTTTGATGTAAAAACATTTTTAACTCATCAAAAGTATTTTTTAATGTCTCCATTGGGATTTGATTGTTATCAAAAAGTTCTTTTGCATTTAAAATTAGAATTTTTCGACGCATTAGGTGTTGCTTAATATCAACTACTTGTTCTAGAGAGGTGAAATTGAATTTCTGAATTAGGAAGTTTTGAAATATTGGAGCATCAGAAAAATTAAAATCTTTAGAAAATCCCATTGTCTCCTGAGGAGAACCCAAAATTATGTCATTTTTTTTCAAATATCTTCCCATGATTATTTCACACTTACAATTTACAAAAATTATGCATTTTTAATTTGATCTAAAAATGGAGATTATACTATTTAAACAAGAAAATTATCGAAATATGCATTCATGTATCATTTATGTAATATCTGGATATTTATTAATCTGAAAGAATTACGTGCATTCAAGTTTGGGAACCAAATAATAAATAAGTTACTCTCGAATTAAAATCACAAACTTACTGCCGTTAGTATGATCTCCTGGTATTTTATCCTCTACCCAGACATTTCCTTTAATACTATTAATAATTCTCTTAACTAATGAAAGTCCTAAACCAATTCCTAACGAATTTTGATCTTCAATTTCCTGACGTTTAAAAATTTCATTCTTCTGAGAATCTACTACTCCCCTTCCATTATCAATGAATTCAAGTTTTACATATTTTAAGTTCTCTTTTTCAAAATCCGAAATTCTAATAAAAATTTCAATTTCAATATTATCATTATGTTTCACGGCATTACTTAAAATATTTTCAAAAGCATCACCAAGAAAAGGCATTGCATTTAATATATATTTATGTTTTTCTGATTCAATTTTAATTTGTATAGGAACTTCAGGATAATTTAATTTTAGCTTCATGATTGATTTATCGATTAATTCATTCAAATCAATTATTTCAAGTTTAAAATCAGGTATTTCTAATAAAAATAATTTCCGAACATTGGAAATCAAGCTCGCCCCTCTTTTTACTTGAGTTTTTATGAGATCAAATAAACTAAGTATTTTGTCCGGGTCTTCTTTATCATTCAAGTAGATGGAACAAAGTTCTATGGAGGTGAGAATATTTTGCATAATATTGCTTATATCGTGAGCAAATAAGTCCTTATAGAATTCGGCTAAATTATAGGCTTGATGATATTTTTCTTCAACTTTTTTGAGGTCCGTGATATCTCTGGCTATAGTTTGAATGACCGTTTTATTTTGATAGTTTAGTTTTCTTGAATTAATCAAAAAATCTTTAATTTTTCCTGATTTTTTTCTAAGTTTTAATTCATGAATTATTGAACCCGTGTCCAATATCTTTTTAATATTTTTTTCAATATCTTCTTTAGATTCCTCAATACTGAAATCTAATAAATCCATATTTTCAAACTCCTCTCGTGTATACCCAAGAGTTTCATGACTACTTTTATTAAAATCAATTATTTTTGCCGTCTGTGGATCAATTATCATTATGGCATCTCCTGCTTGCTCGAATAAAATTCGATATTTTTCTTCAACATCTTTTAATTCCGTGATTTCTTTAGCTATTGTTTGTATTAGAGTTTTATTTAAAAAATCTATTTTCTTGGAATTATTTAGAATATACTTTATTTTCCCAGATTTTGTCCTGATTTTGGATTCAAATGTTATAAACCCTTTTCTCATTACTTCTTCAAGGAGATTTTTAACTTCATCATGAGATCTATTTGGATTGAGATTATATAAACTATAATCTTTGAACTCCTCTGGAGAATATTCAAAAAGGCTATAGAAACTTGTATTGGAGTCAATAATTGTTGCAGTTTGAGGGTCAACGATAGTTATCGCATCTCCCGCTTGTTCAAATAAACTACGAAATTTTTCTTCAGATTCTTTTAATTTCATTTCTGC
>CAZRIR010000200.1:0-1846 GCA_964600195.1 uncultured archaeon
AATATGGACAAGAAAAAATTAAATTTGATATTCCAATCTCTATTATATCGGAACCCATAACCGAAAAAGAAGCAGAAACCAGTCTCTTTTCAAAAGCAGGTGGCAGTTCTCCCTCGTTATTTGATGGAATATCCTCAAAGTTTCAAAAGATCATAAAAGTCCATTCGATTGAGTCCGATATCGAAAAATACACTTTAAGAATTGAAAATATTTCCAATAAGGATCTTGAAGGTGTCACGGTAAAACTTACGGGACTTCAGGAAGGATTATTCGAAACAAGCCCAACATTGACGGGATTTAAGGTATGGAAAAAAGGAGTAATTAAAGAAATTGTCTATGAGACGAAACAAAACATTTCCGCCATAATCTCTCTATTTGAAGATAATGAACAGAATTTGATTAGAATTCAAACTCCAGTATCAGCAGACTTTTTTTAAATATGTTAAGTTTTAATTTTTGTTGAACAAATTACAAACAAAAATTTATATGATTTATAAAGATTAATTTAATATTTAGGATGTCTTTTATTGGCTTCCATATTAGAATTCACGTGTTTAACGCATTTATTTTGCTTTATATTTGCGATCTTGGCGAGCATGGGCAATCCTGGTTTAACCTCATTGATATCTTTTGATTCAATCAAATTGTTTTGTATTAATTCATCATACAATTCTTTACCTTTTTGGGTCCTAATCAATACCATGTTCCATCCTGAAGGAGCACCAATAGAGCCAACAGAAATATCGGCGGATTCCGAAGTCAGATCAAAACAAAATTCGCAATCAATTCTTGCCAAATTATTGATATCTTTAATCGGAATGTTCAGTTCTTCTCCATTTTTAGTGTAGACGAAGAACTTGCCTTTATTTATATCTGTTTTTTTCACATCACTAATTTGGACGTTCAATTTATCGCATATTTTTTTAAAACCTTCCTCATAAGGAAAAGATTCCATGCAAAATATGCCGATCCTGTAAAGAATGCTGTTGATGGAAGGAATCCCAATATTATAAATTTTTGACTTTAGTAACGCTTGCATTTGACACGGAACTCCGACCACGGCTAAATTCTTTCCCTTGATCTTTTCATCATTAAGTAATTTTAAATTTGGATTGTTGACATATTTAGTTCCGGCAGATCTTACGATATCATCGGTTGTCTCCATTAAAATGGGCTCAGGCCTCCAAGGTTCCTCACTCATGGTGGCCCCTAAGGCAATATCAACTTTTTTTGATTTGATTAAATGATATAAACAAGTACTTGAAATTCCCCCATCTTGACATGTCTCCGTTATTGATTGTATTTTTGTTCTTGCTGCGTGAGCTTCAAGTATCGGTCCAAAACTGTTATATTCTTTTATATCAGTGGCTTTATCCTGAACCATCCTCATTACTCGTTTGGGAAAAAAAGATCTTGGACAAACCAAATAGCATAAACCGCATCTCAAGCATTTTTGATCATCAATTTTTCCGAAACCATTGTTGATTTCAATGCAATTTACAGGACATATTCCTGCACATAAACCACATCCCGAGCAGGTGTTTGAATTAAAAATTACCTTTACTGGTTCATATACAGATTTAAACTTTGAGAAATCAATATCAGAAAGCTCCACATTCAATCCTTTAAAAATACTCTTTGGAGGATTTTCATCATCTCCTTCAATAGTTTCATGCAATTCTTGAATCTTGACATAATTTTCGTTTTTTAATAATTCCAACAAGCTAAAAACTTTACTGATGGCTAATGATTGTTCATTAGCATACTGTTTGACTGATTCAAAATCAAGAGTTTTTTTAGATTTTAAAAAATCAAGAAAATTATATTTCAAACTTTCTTCATCGAA
>CAZRIR010000200.1:1946-4757 GCA_964600195.1 uncultured archaeon
TTTTTTTAGATTTTAAAAAATCAAGAAAATTATATTTCAAACTTTCTTCATCGAACATTTTAAAAAGAATTTCATTAAAAGTAGATTCATCATAAAGCCCTGCATCCAAGACTTCTTTTCTTGCATCAATCAAGGCCCTTATTCTATATGAATCTAATACTATACTTACATTTTTTAAGAAATTCCAAGTAATATTTCCCTCAGAACTCATGTTTCATTATTTTTTTATTGTTATTTATTTTGATAAATATTTTTAATCCGAATAACCTTGCATGGCCTGTCTTCTTGAGACTATTATTTTTTCTCAAGTATCATTCATTCCGGATTTAGATTTTTCGGTAAAGGGGGTAATTTTTCAACTTTCTTCGTTATATCATCAACCGACTTAATAAATTTCTCTACTTCAGCAGCACTACAAAAGTATTGTTGTATCCTATCTTCAGAAATGCCCACGTGATTGAATAAATTCTTCAAGAAAAGCACGTGTCCATTAGTATTCATGTTACCTTTACCAAATTCGCACTCACCTTCCTTTCAAGAGATAATTGCTACTCCATCAGCACCATTCAAGAAGCAATCCATGATTAAATGAATTCCTATTCTTCCAGTACATCTAACTCGTATCAGATGAAATGAAGTTGAGTAAGATTTTCGAGTGGTTCCCGTCAAATCTGCTGCAGAATATCCTCATTTTTCGCAGCCGAATCCTATAATTCTCCTTATGCTTTCTAATTCAGTAGCTTCCATAATTTTTCACATATAATTTGTTTAATCCTCGGTGATTTCTTGTTCTTTTTTTTGAATGGTAAAATCGACGCCAATTGCACCAATACCCTTGATGGCTTCTTTAAATTGTTTTTCACGATAATATTTAAGATCGATCGCTTTAGCAGGACAAGATGTTACACATACACCACAACCCTTACACTTGAGATCATCAACCACCGCAATATCTTCTTCATTTACATTTATAGCACCATAATCACACAGTTTTTCACATCTATGACATCCCATGCATAGATTTTCGTTAACTTCAGCGATAATCAGTTCCTGTCTTATCGTATCATTTGACAATAAGGTTGCAGCTTTACTGGCCGCAGCAAGGGCTGTTGAAACGGAATATGGAATGTTTTTTGGACCTGCAGCGCAGCCACAAATGTATATTCCCATTGCTTTTGTTTCCTGCGGCTTCAAACATCCGTGTATTTCTGTTAAAAAGCCATTTGGACCCTTTCCTAGACCGATCGTTTCAATCATTTCTTCAGTACCCTTTGAAGGAACGATTCCTGTTGATAGTACGACAAGATCAAAGTCTAATGATGAAACTTCTCCTGACAACGTATTATCATAAAATAATTTCATTGTCCCGTTTTCATTTAATTTGATATCTCCTGGCTTCCCTTTGATAAAGGTGATGTCCTGTGCCCTGATGGAACGATAATATTCTTCATTATTCTTATCAGTAGTCCTGATATCTATGTAAAATATAACAATTTCCATTTCAGGATATTCTTGTTTTAATAATTGTGCATTTTTTAGAGCAACATTGCAGCAAACTCCCGAACAGTATTGGTTACCTCTTAGTGTCCTCGAACCAACACATTGGATCATCGCGACTTTTTGTGGAACCCTTCCGTCCGAAATTCTATAAACGTGTCCACCAGTAGGACCAATAGGACTTAACATTCTTTCAAGTTCGATTTGGGTAACTACATCGGGATAATAACCATACTTGTATTCTCCACTCTTGATTATCGGATACTCATCCCATCCGGTAGCAACGATTACTGCTCCAACATTGAAGTCTAATATTTCAGGCTCCTGCTCAAAATTAATTGCTTCGGCAGGACAGGCTCGTTCACAACTTTTACAATTTATGCATACTGATTTGTCAATCACCGCATATTTAGGAACTGCTTGGGGAAAAGGTATGTAAACAGCTCCCCGTTCACCAATGCCTCTGTCAAATTCGTTAGGGACTTTAATAGGACATTTTGTCGTGCATAGTCCACAGCCCGTACATTTTGATTCATCGACAAATCGAGGATTTTTCTTGACCTTTACCCTGTAATCGCCAGTAATACCGCTAAACTCAAGTATATCGCTATAAGTTAAAAGCTCGATATTTGGATGTTTTGAAGCATTCACCATTATCGGGGCTAAAACTCATATTCCACAATCATCAGTAGGAAAAATACGGTCTAATTGAGCCATTTTTCCACCTATAGTTGCTTGTTTTTCAACTAGATAGACTTGAATTCCTTGATTTGCCAAATCCAAGGCCGCATTCATCCCGGCAATGCCCGCTCCAATAACCAAGGCGGCTTTTTTAATGGGAATCTCTTTTCGAGGAATGGATTCCAGCTCTCGAGCACGATTAATTCCTGCTAGAATTAATCTCATTGCTTTTTGAGTAGCCTTTTTTTTATCACCTTGATGCACAAAACTACAATGCTCCCGCATGTTAACCATTTCAAAATAATAAGGACTCAATCCCGCTTCAATGAGAACTGCTCTATAAGTTGGCTCATGAATTTTAGGCGTGCAAGCTGCAACAACAATACGATTCAAATCTAATTCTAGTATATCATTTTTAATCGATTGTTGTCCTGGATCCGAGCAAGTAAAATCATTGGTTCGAGCAATAACAACATTTGGTAAGGGTTCTACAAAATTTCGAATGGCATCGCAATCCACGTGTGCTCCTATATTAACACCTCACCGGCAAACATATACCCCTATTCTTACATCACTCTTGGTCTGTTTTTCATCAGACATGGTTCAAACCTTCTTTTCCTTCACCATTTATAT
>CAZRIR010000201.1:0-4736 GCA_964600195.1 uncultured archaeon
GCAATTAGTAAGGATCTAATCATTTTTGTCGAGTAAGTAGTATTTATCAATTAAGAAAAAAAAAAGAAAACCAGTTAAAAAGGTTTTCCAAATAACTTAAAATTTACATTAATAATTCAGGCATCCATGTAAATATCAATCTCAGTATCGGTAGCATCAAAAAATATACGCTTATCACTTATACTTGTCATACCAAGAAAGACGTCCCAATTTGGCAAATCTTCCCAGAACCAGAAACCACCATCAGGATCTCCTGGGGCTCCATCATGAATGAAATTTTTCCAATAAGAAATCATAGCATCAGAAAGCGCTATTCTTCCAGGTTTATTTTGATCACTCCATAAAACATTATTAAATGGATATCCTTCATCATCTTCAACATTTCCAAAGATAAAAGGAATCTCTGAACCATGGCATGCTCCTACCAGGAAATCAAAGGGTTCCCTTTCTTGGCCCCACGCAAATTCATAACAATATACTTTCGTTTGATGCAAGCGCATTAGGGTTGCGGGTAAATCTACTCCTATTAATTTTATAAATACAGTTCCAACATCAGCTACAAGTTGAAATGCGTCATATAAAATCCAATTAAGATAGGGATCAAGCTCATCTGGCCAGAAAGTTAATTTTTCAACATAGAATGCTAAATCATCGGGAGTGGGATGCCCAAACATCACCATATTGAATAAATCCTCATCAATCATCCATGACATAAAGACCTTTATTTCCTCTTCGTTACAACCAATGATTGTAGGAACTTGAATATAATTTCCTTCAATCAAGCTTAAATATGGATTTGAAGCACATACATAACCATCAGAAATTAAACTCGTCGACACTGACATCAATCCAAATAAACTTAAAAAATCCGTTCCTGGAAAGAGAGCATATAAATTTTGCATGGGTTCATTCATCAACCAATTCCTTATTTGAATATCACTTGCCGATTCAATTATTTCTGATGCATCATCCATATCAGATGCGATTCCTTTACTTACTAAGAGCGTGCCTAAAAGCGTCTCTGAGGCCTCAATTCCTGTATCAATTGAGGTAGGTATTATTCCTCCACTTTCAATTACTGCCCGATGAAATAACTCGTTCCCTTTATCAAAGAATTCAGTTTTGAGATAGGGAGAAGTTAATAAAGCGTATGTATTCATAGCTCCCGCTGATTCACCTGCTACGGTTATTAGATTTGGATTACCTCCAAAATTTCTGATATTTGTCTTTACCCATGCAAGAGATTTTATGATGTCTAACAAACCATAGTTCCCTGAATCATCCAAGGGATTTCCATCATGAAATGCAGGATTATAAAACCAACCAGCGATACCAACACGATAATTCATCGTGACAACTACACAATCCGCCTTTTCAGCCAAGTTTCCACCGTAGTATATAGGAAAGTTACTTTGTCCAACTATATTGCCACCCCCATAAATATAAACATAAACGGGGAGTTCTTTTGATGAGGTTGAAATAATATCTTTAGGTGCCCAGACGTTTAGATATAAACAATCCTCACTACCAATCAAATTACCACTAAGAATATCATTTTCACTAGTACATGCCATCCAATTTGCATATTGCATGGGTGCTTGGGGAAATTCTGTCGTATCCATGACTCCACTCCAGGGATCTGGATCAACGGGTGCTTTCCATCTAAGAACGCCCACCGGAGGTTTTGCAAACGGTATACCTAACCAAGAATAAGTATTTTGATCCCATTCTTTACCCTTAACCCTGCCATATTCAGTATCCACGACTAATGAATCATCTGACGATAAAATGGGATAATTAATTGCAGTTCCAAATGCAATAGACATTGTACTACAAGATATTACCAAGATTGAAATTATGACATAAATCCTTCGTTTCATCTAATTCACACTTTTGAAATTTCTTGAATTATTTGGATTTTGATTTTATATTTTTTCAAATAAATAAAATACAAATTAATTGAGACAATTTATAGTTGAATCAAGAGACAAGCACGTTTTTCTATCTCCTTATTTTTTTAAAATTTATTAATTTAACGTTTCATTTAATTTTTGAAATATAAAATCAATCCAATTTGGTTTTTTAAAATTTTAATAAACCCCTTATATCACCATTATTTCATCTCGAAACATGATAATTGCATTTCAAGGGTTGATCAAACTTGATTAGTGATTATAATTATATAAAGGATCAGGAAGAATAATATACAGCAACTGTGATATTTAACACTTATATTAAAATAACTATAAAAATTAAAACAAAATTGAAATGATTAAAAAATGAAAGGATCTGAAAAATATAAAGAGATTCTTGAACTCATGCCTGCAATACAGGAAGCATCTATCAAAGGATTAAAAAAGGATTTTCAAGAATATGATTATGATATAAAAAAAATAAAACCTAAACTAAGAATGTTTTCAGATATTATTTCTGTAATTCAAGGTAAATGGACATTTGAAATTTGCTTGATATTATTAATGCACGGAGAATGTAGTTATAATGAATTAAAACATGATTATCCTGAGATAAGCAGTAGAACTTTCACGGATCGTCTACGTTCATTAGAAACAAAGAAAATAATAAAACGACGAGTTAAAACTAAAAGGCAACTTAGAGTGTATTATAAATTAACTCAATTTGGAAAACAATTAATATTATTTTACACTCCCGTTCTTGTAAGTTTCGCAATGCCCTTTGAGATAAGAAAGGATTTACCAAAAATCAAGTCATTAAAGTCAATATCTCAGCATAAGTTATTCAAGGATGAGGATTTTGAAATAGAATTGATTGGAAAATAGATCAGAACCAAATTTTCATCTTAAAAAAAAAATATCTAGAGTTCAAAAATATTATCTTTGTTGGTGTCAAAATATATTTCAAGGATTAAATTTATTTTATACTCTGAGATTATTTTTTAAAATCAATTTTCTATTGGATACTCTTTTTAATTTGCATTTAATGGATATCATTCATTTTTGATATTTTTAACAATATCAATTACTAAATAAAAGAAAAAGTACTTAATATAGTATAAAAATCAACAATCATTTTGCGAAATCTCTGATACTTGATATAACCAATTCAGGATCATCATTGTTTATCCAATGAGATGCTTTTTCACTTTTAATAATTGTAAGATCACCCACCAAATCATCTAAATTATCTAAAAGTTTTGGAAGTAGAAAAATATCTTTCATGCCCCAGATCACGAGTGTTGGAACCTTTATGATACCAGTCCATTCAGATAAATCGGAATTTGCTTTATAAAAGTTGATTCCTCCATTGATAGCTCCAGGTTGTGTCCACGCTTCGATATATTTCTCTTTATCATAGTTTGAATAACCTTCTTTGTTGCTTGCGGTCATGAAAACTGTAGCCTTCAGCATCTCACAATCATTTCGTAGTAGATTATCTGCACCATCGGGAGCAATGAGATTTTGAATATATCCACTCGCTTTTCTTTGTGAACTATTGCCCTTTATTGATTTTCCAAATAATGCCGGATTTGGAGCATTTAGTATGATTAACTTATTTAACAAATTTGGATACTTTTCAGCAAAAGCCCATGCAACTACACCGCCCCAATCATGTCCAACCAAATAAAATTTTCCTAAATCTAATTGTTCACTTAATCCTTTAATGTCATCTACAATTACATCTAATTTATAATGTTTAATATCCGGAGGTTTATCAGAAAGATTATATCCTCGTAAGTCTGGGGTAATAAGTTTATATTCTTCCTTAAGTCCTAAAATAATATTTTTCCAAGCATACCAAAATTCTGGAAAACCATGCAATAAGATAATTGGTTTACCTTCTCCGGAAACTATTGTGTGAATTTTAATTCCATTAATACTTACGTAAAGTTCTTCACTATCTTTCAATGATTCCATGATTTTAAGATAGTAATTAGAAGTATTAAAATATATTTAAATTAAATCAAGCGATATGTCTCAGTTTATTTTTAAATAATAAAGCAAATTCTTAAAGAATTTCAATAGGATTTGACATCAATAAAAAGTTCGCGAAGCAAATGTTTGATTGTGGTGAAATAATTATTGGACTCCTAAAAGATTTAAATAGGTTAAGAGATATGATAATACTTAATACTATAAAAGAAGATAAAATAATATTTTTTAAAAAACGTGAAATTTTAATGGATAATGATAACGCGCTTCAAGAGAAAAGAATTGGTAAACTTAAAGGAAAAACCACTACCTACACGGTTAAATTACTAATCGAAGATCCAAAAATAGAAAAATCGAATTATTTAGTCATATATGGTCAAAAAGAAAATGAGGGAGAAGATAAGCCATATTTCGTTTTAAATATCGTTGACATGTGGGCAGAAGAGAAAGGAATGTTGGCAAAGCTTCAAGTTCTTGGAGAACGCCCTAAAAGACCTTTTGATGTTGGTGCAGATGTTTTTTTAGCGAAAGAAGAACAAATTGCAAAATTATTAGGCATATCCAATCCTCCCGATAAATCAGTTGCTCTTGGAAAACTTTTGGGTTATACTTTTAATGTAAATTTATTAGTTAAAAATTTTGGAAGAATTTTTATTACAGGTAAATCCGGTTCAGGGAAGTCCTATACCATGGGTGTCTTATGCGAAGAATTTCTCAAAAAGGGAATTCCTATTGTAATACTTGATAGGCATGGGGAATACGGCAGTTTAAAAGTAGCAGCAGATGATGATGATGCTCCAGCTAAACCAGAACCAGAGATTATTTATG
>CAZRIR010000202.1:0-4730 GCA_964600195.1 uncultured archaeon
CTGTATTAACCTTTACAATATATAAATCACTTCAAGGGAAAAAAGGATACATGGCGGGATTTCTTATTTCTTTAGGTCATGCTTCATTGGAACTTGGCTTGCTGACATTAATTATTTTAGGCGCTCATGCCATTTTTCGGAGTATTGTCATATTAACAATTATAGGAATCATCGGAGGACTTTTATTAATAATATTTGGCATTTTGACGATAAGAAGCGTTTATAGGAAAGAATATGATATTAATTTCTCGATTAAAAATGAAAATGTTAAAGGTTTTCAAGGTAATAGCTTTCTTGGGGGTATAATTACAAGTTTATCTAATCCTTTTTGGATAGCATGGTGGGTATCCATCGGTTTAGGATGGTTAGCATATTTTGATCTTTTAAATTTTAACAATCCCTTAGGTCTTCTTTTATTTTATCTTGGACATGAAATGGGTGATTTAGTTTGGTTTGGTCCAATTTCAGTTTTTATTTACTTAGGAGGGAGATCGTTGAATCCGAAGGTCTACAAATATGTTTTAATTATTTGTGGGTTATTCATGATAACAATTGGTAGTTATCTCTTTTTTAATACTATATTTAATCCTCCAAGCGTTTGATAAATCTAATTGTTACAAATGATATTACTTGCATATCACAACATAATAAAACTAATTTTTTTTTTTGAATCATCAACTGAATATAAAAAATAAAACAAGCTAATGGAAACTAACAGAACAGAAACTCGTAGTTTGGTAAAGAAATTATTAGCCATTTGTCCTCATTGTAAAAAACAGATATATGGTAATGATATAGATGTATCAAAGATCGATATAAATAAAATTCGGAATTGGCCATTACCTTATATTTATTGCCATTCTCATGAAAATTATCCGATGCATGCTCTTACTATGTATTTAGATGCTAACTTTACTGTTCGAGCTAGAGAGGTCTCAGATTTTATCACGATTCAAAAATGATCTAATTTATTTCAATCAAATTCTGAAGGTGGGGAGAAATAATGTTGAAAGAAATTGAGGAACGAATTAATGGTTTGGAACAAGCTAAAGACATTCTTCAGGATCATTTAAACCAGCATGGTCAACGTATGGAATCTAGGCCATATGAATTCATCGCCACACAAATTAATTCTTTTGCAAGAGAAATAAAGATAAGAAAAGATTTTCCAATTTTTAAGAAATTGTAAGAAATAGTTGATTTTTAGTAATTATTTCTTTATTTATTGCTCTTCTTGAACATCAAAAAGTTCTGAATTTGGATCCAAGAATACATTTTGACAGGTAGGACAAGAATTATATTTTGATAACCAAAAGGCCACGCACAAATAATGATAAGTACTATCACAAAAAGGGCATTTAATGATGTTATCCGTTCCAAATTTAATAAATTGATGACAAACAGTGCATTTTACGGTTGAATCAACTATTCCTTCCTTTGCTTTTATGCGGGTTCCTAAAATATCTTCAATTTTTTTTAATTCTTGACGATATAATTCCGTTAGAGTTTCATTTTTATTAATTTTAGCCTGTAATTCTGAAGTTCTTTCTTTAAGCTCGTCAATAGTCATTTTATCTGCTAAAACATCAGATAATGCGAAGTTAAGGGGAATCTCATTGAGTTCTGGAGTATCCTTGGATATTTCTGAGATGGAATCAAATAAGAACTCTTCTTCTTCTATTAAAGTCTTAAAGTTTTTAAAAATTTTATTCAACATTAGAGAAAGGAGAAAACTTAATTGTTGACGTTTATTAAGAAAATTATCCTCCCATTTTTTTATGATGCTGTACAAATCTACGTCCTTTTCCTTGAACATGTCCAATTTTTTAAAAACTTCATCCTTGATCGTGCTAATTTTTTCCTTGTAATCATTTAAAATCATTCTCATCTGTTTTAGTTGAGGAAATTCTTCTCGTATTATCAAGGAGGTCTTATCTTCATACTTATTGATGTGAATATTGAGTTCCCTAATCTTTTCCAAAACAAAATTTTGGATGTTCTCTCTTAATCTCTCCTTTTTCATTGTTTTTAAATAATATTCAAATTCATTTCTCCGTCGGAGAATCTCAGAATCTACATTTGTGATGATTTTCATCAATGAATCGATAATATGGTCATAAGGTTTGAGTAAGTTTTCAAAGTTTTGGACTTGTTTTTTCATGTCTTCAACGATGGAAGTTAATATATCAATTTTTATCGAATATGAATCAATAATATTTTTGAATTCTTCAATATCATTTACATCATTCAAAATTAATTGATATTTCTTTTCCAAACCACTAAAATAGTGTTCAATAATTTTTGGTAAAAAAATGCTAACTTTTTGGTCAAGAAGGGAATTTAACTCTAAGGGGTGTTGATCATCCCCTATAGCATGTTGTTTTATTAATTCTTTTATCTCATAAATTATATCACTTAATTTTTCCTTAATTAGCTCGTTTATCATTGGTTGAATTAATTCTTTTATATTTTTTTCGATTTCCTTCTTATCAACAACATTCATGAACTCTTCTTCGATCTCTTCAATGATATTATGACTAATTAATAAATGGACTAAACACAAGTAGAATTCAAGGTTTTCTTTATAATTATCCGTAAAGAATTGAATAGCATCAGAATAATTAAAAATTGGGATATCTTTCTTTTTTTTCTTTTTATTTTGATTTCTTTCTAAAGTATTAATGAATTTGTTCATTTCCTTTATATCTTCCCAGAATAATATATTTGGGGGAATTTTAACTAACCTAAAGCTTGTATTTTTAATTCGATTGATTTTAATCCAGATGGATGTTTTATTTTCATATTGCTTTTTTAGTATTGGTGTTATTTTTTCAAATTCTGAAATTAAAACACTATATTTTTCAGTTAATTCTTGAATCGATGAGGCTAAATTGTCTAAAAACGAATTTTGCTTTAAAAAACGTTTTACGTTTTGAGAATTCAAAGCTAAATTATGACAATTTTTTAATGTTATTTTAAGTTCATTGATGATCTTTACTTTTAGAATAATGAAAAATAGTGAGTTATTCTTTAACTCTTGATCATCATTTAAAAATTCTTGCTTGAATGTTTCGATATGAGAAAGATAAATGGTATAATAATCAAGTAAATTACTTTGAGGAAATTTTTCGTTTAAATAATCATTAATTTTTTCTTCTTCCGCATTCGCTTCTTTGAATTTTGCTATAATTCTTTTTATCTCTAATATTTCTTCTTTTGAAAAACCATTTATTTCTCTTACTCCACCGAAATTGTTATTTATTAACTTCAACCTTAACTAACCTAGAAAATAATTTGTCAAGTATGATAAAACAAGCTAAAATAAATTCTTTATCAATTGATTAGAATACGTTCTTTAAAATAGAAAGGAAAAACTGGTATTATTCACCAAGTTCTTTTATTTCGATATATTTTTCCTTAGCACCTGATTTAGTTATCGTGAGAATGTCAATTCCATTACCAGACATAGCATCTCGTTTGATTGCATTGCGAATTACCTTTTCTACAAGCTTTTCCCCTTGTGCTATGGTTATATCGGGTTTATATTCTGCTTCTAATATTCCAATTGATAATAACATTCCGGTACCTGCCGTGCCATAGTCATCAGGAATCAGTGATCCAATAGCATCAAGCGTGTATAATTGGGAACCATCTTTATCTACACCTGCAATCACTAAGTTATTATAGAGCGGTGCCATTTTTCTGGAATAAAGGTAGTTTGATACCATTTTTCCCATGCTTTTTGTGGAAATACTTTCTCCCGCATCCAACTCATAAAGATTTGCTTGGGCTCTTAAAATTTTTACGAGCATCTGAAAGTCTCCTATTAAACCATAAGCCGCCAAACCGATATTTTCAGTAATTTTAAATACCTTTTTAGTAGTTTTACTGGTAATAGTATACCCCCATGTTGCTCTATTATCATTACCGAGAACAACACCATCCTTGCACTTTATGGCTACACCACATGCTCCAGGAACCATTATTTCTTGAGACATTTTTTATCTTCCATGTGTTTATTTTGTATTCTAATTTGAACTTTATTAATAGTATAAAATAATGAGAATTAATTAAAATTTTTCTTTCAAAATATAAATCTTAACACTTTATTTGAATTATTTGTAATTTTTTGTTTTTGAACGATATTACCAATAAAAAATAGGAAATCACTAAGTCTAAGAAACAATTCAAAATGCTTTTTTATGGCAATTTACTAAAATTTCTATATTTAACATGAATTCATCTAAATATCATCTAATTAATTCAAGAAATGCTGTTAAATAAACTATAATCACATAATTAGAACTAATTTGCACTTGTAATTTCAGTAATTACTAGTTAATAATGATCACGAAAAAATTCTTATAGTACTAAAAATACACCACATTTTTTAATTTAAAATTTTTAAAAATTTCTCTCTATTCTATAAAAATGGTGTCAAATTGGAATTTTTCTTATTATTTGATCTCACCACTACTTATCAAAAATAAGTTATTCATGATTTTTTTCATGATCACCACGGCAATGATTGCAGAAAAATTGCAATGTACTTCATGTCAAAAAAATATTGTCGAAATTTTTTCATTAAACTTCCGATATTTTACCACAATCCTACATAACATTTAAATATCTCTTCCGATATATAATTAACTAAGAACATTATAAAATAAATTGAAAAAAAATAAAAAACTAACATTTTACTAATTTTCAATTAAAATATGGAGGAATAA
>CAZRIR010000203.1:0-4730 GCA_964600195.1 uncultured archaeon
CTGAAGCAGAGTCTAAAGAAAAAAACTTCTTGCTTTTGTATGGTATAGAAAATAAAGTAAGATTTACTATTAATTTAGTTAATACTTCAAAAATAACAATAAAAAATATTGACATTAAAAAAACCTTATCCAAGAGTTTTTATGATTTAAATTTTCAAGAAAGTTCAGAAAAATATTTGAAAATCAGCGGAAACAATCTTCAATGGTCCTTAAATGAAATTGGTCCAAATCAGAGCGTAAACATAACATTTACAGCAAAAATAACACCAAAAACTAAAGAAAACGTGAGAACTGGGAAATTGGATGTATCTTATACGCTTAAAGACCATGTTATTTCGGGAACTAAAATAACGAACTTTGATGCATATTCCCATGCGATGCATTCAATCGAAAAAACTGAAAAAGATGAAACTCCCAATAAATGGTCTTGTTTACTCACCTTCAAGAATCAAAGCAGTTTTCCAATGAAACTTAATTCAATACTAGTAGCCGATAAAACACAAGATCATAAATTTCTAGATATCGATTTAACATCCAAGGATTTATTAATCAAACCTGGAGAACAATATAATTCCCAACCCTGGGAGATTGAAGATGAAAGTGAGCCACGTTTTTCTCGAAAATTAGAATATTCTGTTAATTACACACTAGAGGAAAATACAGATATTATTTTACGAATTGATGATGAAATTTTTAATATTGTTGGCTTAAAAATAAATAAGGAACTATCTGAAAGTGAAATCAAATCGTTTGAAGAGTCAACAATTCATGTTGGAATTAAAATGGAGAACATGGGCACCATACCTCTTAAAGGCGTTTTAATTAGAGAAAAAATTCCGGAAGATTTTTTACCTCTCTCTAATGTCTCTGATTATACATTTACGAACTCCGGCGGTAAAATTGATTCAAATAAATTCAGTTTGACCATTGATCCAAACGATCAAAATCCAAAAACGCCCCACAAAATAGAGATTGGAAATACATCTCAATTACCAAATGTCATTGGGACCAATGACTTCTTAGAAATAAAGTATTCTTTCAAAGCCATATCCCCAGATAATAAAAAAGACTATAAATTTCCTTTAGAGGTCAAATCATTTTATCATAAGTTTAAGGCTGATGAAGAACTAAAAGATTTCAAGTTCCAAGAGAAAGCAGATTTGAAAGTATATTATGTTAAAGAAGAAGAAATTTCAAAAAAGGAAGAAGCACCATCGATAAAGATCGATCATAAACGTCGTAGGGCGTCAATTGGAAAAGAAATCTATCCCGGAAAAAATTATGATGAATTTGCGATAATTATAAATGTTAATAACAAATCAAATGTAGAACTGACGGATTTAGAAATTTCTGATACTTTTCCACAAACATTTGAATTAATCAGCTCAAGCTTGAAAAACAAACTATCAAAAAATGACAAGGAAGGAACAAATACCATATTATTCACTATTCCGAGTTTGCTCCCATACCAAGAAGAAGAAATCATGTATTATGTGAAAAATATAAGTGGTAAGGAAATAAAATTCTCTGAATTAGAATCATATTTCTATGGTTAAAATAATAAAAAAAAAGTAATAAAAATACAAATAAGGGAAAAATAATGAATATTCAAACATTAAATGCATTACAGGATAAGTCTAAAGAGAGATTGATTAACTTAGTCGAAAATATCGTTCCTAAATTCACAAATGATGAATTAAATCAATTATTTAAGGAACTTGAAAAAAAATCCTCAAAAAATGGGGGTTTTATTGAGATTGGGAAAGATAAAAAAGATGCTGATCTCTCTAAAATGAAAATTGACGAATTAAAGTCATTATACCAAGTGTTTATTAGCAGAGAAATAAATGATAGGGTAGCTGTTAAGTGGAGATTATATCAATTTTTGAAATATTTTCGTGGTTTAGATATAACAAGGATGAAAATAAATTCTGATGGAGATTCAAAAAATCCTGTTGATTTTGTTGTTGAAACAAAAGAAAAGGAGCTTCTTTTCATGGCATGTTTTGAGGTACTCGATTTAAAACAATATAATAAAATTGTGGATGATATAGTTAAGGTAGCAAAGGAGCAAAACATGAATCCCGATCGAATAATTTTAGCACCAAATAAGACTTACAGGAATTTACCACTTGATGTCCCCATAAATATCGATAAAAAAGAGATAATGCCAGAATTATGGGTAGAATTGATTGATGATAGATGTCCATTTGATGGAATTGATCTACTTCTTGTTGATAATACTGATTTGAATTTAGCAGGTTTCAATTTCACGAACATGGACGATTTATTAGATTACATTTATCAAAATTCTGATGGAGGTCAAGTCTCCATAATAAAACAACCAGGATTTTTTTCCGAATTTACTCAAGATGAGTCTGAAAAAGAATTAATTTGGAAAGGAATAATGTTAAAAAAAAAATAAAGTGAGGAAAAATAAAAAACTAGTTGAGGTCCTAATATCATGGAAGAATCACAATTAACTAACATGTCAATTGTAGAATTACATATAGACGGAATTAAATATTATCTTGAAATGGAAGAAGTTAGAGAAATTCAAGTTCCAGATATGATCATCGTTTCAGTTCCTCTATCAGCAAAGCATATAGTTGGAATCATTGATGTAAGAGGGGAGGTTTATACAATCATTTCATTAAAACATCTTCTCCAACCAGACACGATCGACCCTTTTTCAATTCATGAAGATTCAAGAATAATTCTTTTGGAATTTCAAGCATTAAATTTAGGTTTTTTAGTTGATTCTGTAGATGCAATTAAAAGAGTTTCCAGCTCAATATTTGAGTCAGAATCCTCCATTATTGAAACTGATATTGATTGGAAGTACATAAGAGCTATTGGTGTCCAAGATGGAGAAACTCACGTCTTGCTTAATTTAGAAGCCATTTTTGAACAACTAGGCGAGGGTGGAAAAGCCGTGAAACCAATTAAATCGACAATAGAACGTCACATTCCTAAATCATTTCCAAAAATCGAGGCTCAACCCGTACAAATGACAGAAGATATTGATTTAACAAAACCTTCAAAAAAGAAAGTAGAAGCAGTTAAAACTGAACCAGAGAAAAAGGTTGAGAAGAAAAAAACCAAAAAGAAAAAAAAGAAAGAAGAGATCACTGAAGAAATCATAAAAAAAGAGGGTTATTTGGAGCTTACTCCTGGACAACAGGATGCCTTAAAAGAGATAGGAAATATTGGTTCAGGAAATGCCATCACGGCTTTATCAAGATTAACCAATAAAAGAATTGATGTAGATCTAACAGACGTCGGTATAATCTCATTTAAAGATCTACATAAACAATTTGGGGGAAAAAATGAAATTGTTTGTGGAATTTTCAGTCATATTAAAAAACCATCTCAATCAACAATCTTACAAGTATTTGAATTGAGACCCCTGATGACTTTGGTAAAAGATCTTGCTGGAGAAGAATCAAAGATTGTTCCTTCAAAAATAAAGGAGAAAGGAGACATGGATGATTTTGCAGTTTCTACTGTTGTAGAAATTGGAAATATACTAGCAGGACATTATGCATCATCATTAGCAGATTTAATGGAACAGAGAATTTCTATCGAAGTACCTGAATTCACCATGAGTAAAGCGGGAGATTTAGGAGACTTTTTATCGGCTGAGGTTGGTAGTTTAGCTGAATACGTTGTGCTCATAAAAACTGCCATGAGAATAGTAGATTTAGAAATGAGGGGATTCTTCTTCTTTATTCCTGACATTGATTCCCTTGATTTACTATTCAAGTCATTAGGGATTGAAGATGAATTGATAATGGCTGCAAAACCTTTGCCTGAACAATCAATCATGCTCTCAGAACAACAAAGAGATGCACTTCAAGAAGTTGGGAATATTGGTGCGGGAAATGCGGCGAATGCATTAGCAAAAATGATCAATAAACGGGTAGACATAAATATTCCGGCAGTTGAAATGGTTGAACTAGACACTTATGCGGAAAATATCAGTAAAAGGAACTTAAAATTATTCGTTGCATGGAGCAACGTGACGGGAAAGACGAGAGCTACCGTTTTATCTATTTTTAAAGTTTCTGACATAATAAGGTTAGCAGGATTACTCGTCGAAGATGGTTCCGAGAAAAAATTAACGGTTTCAAGTATAACATCAGTAGATAGCTTTCCTGAGCTTGAAAGAAGTGCCATAAGTGAACTTGGGCATATTTTAGCAAGCCATTATACCACTGCACTTGGAGATTTACTTGGCTTGAGATTGATGACTGAACCACCAGACCTCAGTATCGACACGGGTAACCAATTATTCAGGATTTTAAAGGAAGAGATAGGAATTGTTAGGAAATTATCATTAGTAATAACAACCGCAGTTATAATAAAGGATATAAAGATCACGGGAACATTTCTCTTTATTCCTGAATTAGATACACTCGAAAACCTCTTAGAAGCATTATCTCAATTTTTAGTTTAATTTTTCTATCTTTCTAAAACTATAGATTTTTATTAAAAAAACCTTATGTGTTTTGTAGTAATGCAAGAAAATTATTACAGTTATGTTTATCAAATCGTAGGAGAAAATATAAAAGCAAACCCTTCTGAGATATTTAAAACTCCAAATGTATATCTTTTAATTGATAAACCCATGGAGATCATATGGATCTGGGCAGGATCCAAGTCAAGATTATTTCATAGATATATTGCCGCAAATTGGGCGGGAAAATTAAAAAGTAGAAAGGAATACA
>CAZRIR010000204.1:0-2475 GCA_964600195.1 uncultured archaeon
GCTCCAGGTATATCTTTCATGGTTATTTGAAATTTGATAGGTTTTTCTTCTTCTGATAATCCTACGGGCGTTAATTTAATTTCTTTTGTATCAGAATCTGCTATAAGCATTAATTGAGAATTTGTTTTAATCCCTATTGACTTTCGAATTATATTTGGGATTACTATCCTTCCTCTCTCATCAATTGTTACTATTTTTACTTCTTTCAATTTATGATTTCACTTGAATTTCAATTATTACATTTATATTTGAACTTTAGAATTTAAATGTTATTAGTAAGGATGTAGTCTTGATTTTCTAGTGAAAATTAATAAATTTAACTTTAAAATAATTATTTAAAATTAACAAATAATTTAATTGTATGAATAATTTCTATTAAAAGAGCACTGATATCTTTCTCATTCATAAAAGAGATCATAATAGTGTTTTTCCCAGATCCTTCGGGAAATTGAATTTCAAAAAATCTTTATTATCTGAAATAAGACATATAAGACGATCTGATCCTATTTTTCTAACCAAAACGTTATTTTTTTTTGCTTCAAGTAGAACATGGTTTAATGAACCATTAAAACACTCATTCATGAACATCTCAGAAACAGAATGAATTGCAGCAAACATGGGACTAATTAACTCTTTATCAATATCTTGAGTGAAATTAATTGCTATAGGAAAACCTTTTGTTGATATAATTGCTGCAAGTTGAACATCTGGATTGAACTTTAAAAATTTCTTTATTAATTTATCCTCAACAGATTCGGGATTAATTTCTAACATTCTTAGAATTTCGACTATTTTTAATAAATATGTGCATGATCATACTATAAAAAGTGAATATTTTTTTGTATATTTTAGTGATATTACCATTCTTACAGCAGAATGCAAAATAAAAAAGAAAAAAAATAATTAACTTGTAGTAGCTCAAAAATAGCAATTATCCTTTATGTGCTTTTAATTTAACAGTTAAATCACGAGCTCGTTTGGAATACCATACAAGTAAGTCGCCAGCGTTTTCTGGCTTGTAATATTCCCCACCGCATAATGCTGCGGCTTTATTCATCAATTCATCATCGGGATTCCCTAATCCTAAAATATATACAACAACATTGGGATTTTCAGCAAACCTTCGAATTTCATTGAAAAAAGCATTTCCATCGGTAGGCACACCATCGGTTAATAATACTACCATTGTTGGCTGGTCTGGATTCATTTTTTCAAACTCTCCTAAAATTTGATGGGCGGCAACCATTGCCCCACCCATATTTGTTGCTTGCCCGTAAGCATTTCCAATCCTATCGACGATGATTCGGGCTGCTTCTTCAAGTATTCCTTTTTTGCCAGAGGCAGAGTCCATGTAATAACTACCTCCGAAAGGCAGAACCTGTGCTTCATCTGCAAATCGCACTACGCTCACTTTCTCTCCAAAACCCCTTCCAACTTTTTCACTTAAAAATAACACAGCAGCAAAGGCCGCTGAAATTCGTCGCGGAATGTTTACGCCATCTTTGAAATGAACTAAAAATTCTTGAATCTCTCGAGATTCCATTGCGGCTTTAATTCCTTCTATTGCCGGTGCTATGTTTGTTACCAAGACATCTCTTGCCATCATGGAACGACTTATGTCAATGATAAGAATGGCGTTGAATGGAATTAATCCTACCGGGGCGAGAGTCAAGGTGGTATTCCGTGTAACTTGGGCTAAAATGTCTCCAGTTAAGTCGGGAACGCAACTTATAATCGAGCAAGCCACGTTTGCCTGACTCCATCTTAGCTTTATACCTTTAAAAATGATATAATTAGATAACCAGCTTTTAAGCGGTTCTACGTTTGTCCTGACCATGCTTATTATTTGCCACATGTTTTCTCCCGATATGGGTGCTATTCCTAATGAGATGCTTTGTAATGGTATTATTTGCCTTTGATTCCTCGTAACAGATACTTCAAAGCTTCCTATACCTGAAGCCTCCAATATTTCACTATCAATATAAATTGCATTATCAGGTACATTTTCAGCAATCTGGACTTTTCCTGCTCCAACAGCCCCTGTGAGCTCGTCTGAAAATGCAATGACATCATTGGGTTGTAATGAAAGCGTATGCTGGATTCTGGGGCTCACTTGGCAAAAACCCATTAAATTTGGTTGTGAATGTACCTCAAGCATTATTTGTGAGGCTTTTTGAATGGGGGGTTCGGTTGAGTATACGACTATCTGTCTTGATTGTATGTTCGTATCCTCCTTAGTGTCCAAGCTCATCCTGATATCTGATGGAGTTACGTTCTTTACATCGATTCTGGCTGAGCCAACTGCTCTAGATACGGGATCTTCCCAAGCTATTAACATTCCTTGTCCTAAACCTAGTTGTTGGACGATACTTGGATTTATTTGAACTCTTCCTCCTTGTAATGATGGGTCGACCACTGCATTGAGAATGATTCCATTTTTTTGAGATTGTAAAGTATTTATGTCAATCGCGTTTG
>CAZRIR010000204.1:2575-4688 GCA_964600195.1 uncultured archaeon
TTGAGAATGATTCCATTTTTTTGAGATTGTAAAGTATTTATGTCAATCGCGTTTGCATATGTTGGTGCTGAGGGAGTTCGAGGCGTGGTTGGTGGTGCTTGATATGGGCTAGGTGTTGGTTGAGTAGGAATGCCTCCAGGTGAGGGTTGAGATGGTGTAAATTGGGATGGACGTTGGGGTGTGGGCGTAAAATTAGATAGGTCCGTCATTTGAGGTTCGGGCATTAGTGGCGGGGGACTGTATTGAGGTTCGGGCATTGGTGGAGGGGGCGTGTATTGAGGTTCGGGCATTGGTGGAGGGGGCGTGTATTGTGGTTCGGGCATTGGTGGTGGGGGAGTGTATTGAGGTTTGGGATAATTAGGCTTGGTTTTTGAAGAGGGTGCTGCTAACGGGGCTCCTGGCTGAACCGGGGATGGGATCGGTATGGGTTCTTGAACAGGAGTAAGACTAGGTCTCGGTGCCTGTTGAGTTGGAAATTTCATGGAAGGCTTTTCCTTTTTCTTCTTCTTTTTTGAGGTCTTTACTTTTCCTCCCGAGGTCCGGATCATCAGTTCTACACCATCAAATTTGATTTTATCAATAATGTCTTTAGAAAAGCGACCTGCAAAATCAAGGATGAGGTCAGAAATTTTAACCGTCGCCGTGGTTGACATGTTATTATCCTCATTTACAATTTCAACAGTCCCACCATTTTTCACGCCGATTTTCTTTGCATTATCTTCACAGATTTCTAATTGACCTGAGCTTTTATCATCAATATCTACGAATATTTTTAGTTCTGTCATAATTACCAAATACTTTTTCTTGATTAGAATTAACCTGAAAAATAAAATAAGTATAAATCTCTGAGCTCAATTCAAGGCACAGGATACCTTTTTCCAATTTCTCCTGCATAATAGCGAAAAACGGTTACTACTTTCCCCAAATCTTCAAGTTTTCTACAAGCACCCATCAAAAAAAATCTACCAGCTGAACTTAGGATGATAAATGCATCTGAACCTCTCAATACTACTTCAAGCATCTGATGATATCCTAATGATGTGACTGCTTCCGAAGCACTTTGTAAAACAACAGCGCTCATGCTTGAAAATAAATCGGCATTTACCTCATAGGTAGGAATTGATGAAAATGCCAATTTTAGCCCCTCACGGGTTATTAACGCAAGAGCTTCTAATTCTGTATGTTCTGTTATATTTCCTAAAAAATTTGACAAGCTCATTGCTTCTTCTGGTGTTAAATCGCTCATTTTTCTCAGATTTTATACTTATATCTCTATTTATTTTTTGTATTAATTTTATTATAGCAACTTAAAAATTTAAGTTTAAGTTTGTTATGTTGCTTTATCATAATTAAATGTATAGATAATTGTCATTTAAAAATTATTTCTTTTCTTCCATTAAATAAAAAAAGAAAAGCTGTAATGATATTTCTAAAAGGAAATCCATGAAAATAAATTTAAAATTTAGCCGAGTTGTTTCTTAAGTTGGTTTTGTAGGATTTCTTTATTAGTTTTCGTGCCATATTCTCCTCCAGAACGTTTTAAAAATTCAATAGCAAGAATCTTACCATTTTCTGATAAAATTCGAGGAGAATAATCTTCTGCAAAGAAGATTCCTTCAGGGATTGACCCCACTTTCTCAATAACCTTTTCCACTTGCTTTTTTCCCAGAAAATTTTGAACTTTTTCAACTATGGAATAGGCATGATTTCCGATAATTATTAATTCACGTTCGTATCCATCAGGTATTTGTATTTCTTCTAATTTTTGCATGATTTGTTCAAAATTCACACTCTGTTCATCTTGCATGAATTGGGACATGGATTCAGTACCCGTGTATAATGGTCCTGTATTTTCCCTAGCACGAGTCATACTTCCCGCGATATTCATTCCTTCTGCAGGTTTCGGAGGCTCAAAGATTGCTTTTTCCCGTAAAGGATTTCCCCCACCACTTCCTCCAGCAGCAGAATGGTCTTCAGAAATCTCTTTAGCAATACCTGCTTCTGTTTTTCCTCCCATGATTCTTATTAAATCAGCATCTTCATCCCCCTCATCAACTGAAACAGATCCATAATGCAATCCAACCTGACCTCGTATGTCTTGACTTCGTTTTGC
>CAZRIR010000205.1:0-1244 GCA_964600195.1 uncultured archaeon
ATTGCAATGCTTGCTGCATCAGCTATTGGAGCAACCTGGGCTTCTTGTGGTGCTGAACTACAACCGAGTGCCGTTATTGATAGATTTGGTCAAATTGAACCGAAGTTATTATTTACCGTCGATGGATATTTTTATAGAGGAAAAAAGTTTGATCTCAAAGAAAATGTAAAAAAAGTTGTTGAGGCGATTCCTTCCATAGAAAAAGTTATAGTTGTATCTTATGTCTCGGAAGATAGAAGCAATGTTGATGATATTCCTAAAGCTGTTAATTGGGAAGAATTTATTTCTAAAGAAGAAGATCCTAAGCTTGAGTTTGAACAATTGCCATTTGATCATCCAATGTATATAATGTTCTCGAGTGGTACTACTGGAAAACCAAAATGCATGGTTCAAGGAGTGGGAGGGGTCTTGATCAATCATTTAAAAGAACTGGTACTCTCCACCGATTGCAAAAGGATCGATGTAATTACCTATATTACCGCACCATCATGGATGATGATATAAGAATTCTTTATATCAGCCAAAATGTGGAACTGGCTTATTAGTTCCTTAGCTGTTGGTGCGACAATATTTTTATATGATGGTAATCCTTTATACCCTGATCCACTTAGGTTCTTTGAATTAATTGAAATGCATAAAATTACAATTTTCGGGACAAGCGCGGCTTATATTCATAATCTGATGGGTCTCGGATTGAAACCTTCTGAGAAGTTTAACTTGAACTCCTTAAGAGAGGTTTCACAGACAGCTTCCACACTATCTCCTGAAGGGTTTGAATACGTGTATCAAAATATTAAAAAAGATCTCTATTTTAATTCCATAAGTGGGGGAACGGATATTAACGGTTGTTTTGCTGCCGCATTACCCATCAGTCCAGTCTATTCTGGTGAAATACAAGGTCGAGCTCTAGGGATGAAGGTTAAGGCCTATACTGAAAATGGTGAACCAATAGAAAATGAACAAGCTGAACTTGTGTGCGAAGCCCCATCCCCTTCGATGCCTCTTTATTTCTGGGGAGATGATGAAAACATGTCAAAATACAAAAATGCCTACTTTGAATACTATAAAGATAAGGGTATAAATGTTTGGAGGCATGGTGATTATATTATATTTCACAGTGATACTGGGGGCCTTTCTTTTTGGGGTCGTTCTGATGCGGTTTTAAAACCAAGTGGTGTCCGAATAGGAACTTCAGAAATTTATAATGTCGTTGAACAATTACCTGAGATTGCAGATTCTTTGGT
>CAZRIR010000205.1:1344-4684 GCA_964600195.1 uncultured archaeon
TTTTATATAAAAATGAAGGAAAAACTTCAATCCTAATTTTTTTTCTTTTAACTTTTAACCTTTAAAATTTAATATTCGGGGGACATTATAGATAAATAAGGATAATATTAAAGGAGGAGATTAATATGGTGGCTGTCCAGACAAAAGAAAAACCAAGATATAGTACTTGGATAAGAAAAAAGAAGATTGCAATGTTTTGGATATTAACATTAATAAGTCTATTTTTATCTATCCTTTCGATTTATATAATATATTTTATTGTGCTAATCATACCTGCGTGCATATTCGGTTATATTGCTACTATCATAACATTAACAAGCTATCAATTTTCAGAAAACGGAGGAAATTATCAGAATTTTATCCATGAAATGATAATAGATGAAATAAAAGGGCAAAAGAAAATAATTGATGTGGGATGTGGAAACGGTAATTTAATTATAAAAGCTGCAAAACAGAATAAAGTAAGTGAGTTTGTTGGAGTGGATTATTGGGGTGCAGATTGGGAATATAGCAAAAAACAATGCCAAAAGAACGCAGAAATAGAAGGAGTAAAAAATGTAGACTTTAAAAGAGGGACTGCTTCTAAATTAGATTTTAACGACTCTGAATTTGATGCAGTAATGAGTTGTCTTACCTTCCATGAAGTAAAAGATACTGAAGATAAGACCAAATGTATAATAGAAATAATGCGAATATTGAAGAAAAACGGGAAATTTATTTTATTTGATTTATTTGATGATAAAAAATTTTATCCAGATGGAGATCTAGTTAAAAAGAGAATCGAAGAAAATGGGGGAATAATTGAAGCTTCTAAACTATTATCAGAATATACAAAATTGCCCTTTCCCTTAAATACTAAAAAGGTGTTGAAGTATGGAAGATTCATGGTTGGAAATAAAAGATAAAAAATATTCTCCTTAAAATATTTGTTTCTTTAAATTCTAAATTAAATCCAATTGTTTTAACAAATCTTTTTAAAAAAGGTTTATTGTCGTCTCTATTACAAAAATGATTTTGAATTTTTAAATAAAATGAGGGAGAACAATAGGATCGAGTTGTTCAAGGGCAAATATTTGACTTATTCCTTTATACTTCATCTAAAAATTTAATAATATCTTTAAAAACTTGCTTGCGGTTAGTCATGAAGAGACCATGTCCATAACCTTTATAGAGAATGAGTTTTGCATTCGGGATTCCCTCAGCAGTGGCACGGACGTCCTCAGCAGCATAGCAAATATCATCCTCCCCACTTAAAATTAATGTTGGTGCTTTAATCTCTCTCAATCTATTTTTGAAATTCATCTCTGTATTTGCTTTAATTTCATTCAATAAGTCATCAGGATATTTAATATTACCAACCAATTTTCTTGATACTATACGAGTGAAGAATTTAGCAATCGCTTTTTTTATTTTTGATGACCAAATCAAATCTAATAAAGTAGTGAAAGATTTTCCATATTTTCCTTGTTCAAATAAATTACCACATTTTTTCACTATTTTAACTCCCATCTCACTCATGCGATACGCAGCAGCTATAATAACGAGTTTTTTAACTACATCGGGATGATTTGCGGCTAAATAATGCGCGAGTTGACCACCGGTGGAGGATCCTATGATATTAACTGGCTCTTTAAATTCTCTTTTAATCATTATAGCATAATCGTCTGCCATTTGATCAAATGAGTAATTTTCGGGTGAATTAGGCTTTCTTCCTACTAGGTAGAAAGTGAAATCATGCAAGTATGGCAAGCTGGATTTAACAAACTGCTTTAGTGCAAATCCTGATGAGGGTTCATTTTTAAAAGAAATAGCTTCAATTTCCATTACTACTTTAGGGTTATCTCCTATTCTTACATAAGGTAAGCTATCTTTAAAATAACCTGTCTCGACACGGTGTTTATTTTTAGTTTTCATAATTTTCTCTTTTGCATTTCTTAAACTAATTATTGCCTATTTTTTTTAGGTTTTTAACCAAATTAAATCTATAAGAGACCAATTATTATGAAAAATTTTTGAAAAATATTCAATGACTTTGAAAAAGATTATTTAGATTCATAATATTTAACATAACTTAGATATTTATGATATTGATCAAAATGAATTTGGTAAAGATTTTATCTACTAAAATGAATTAGGATGGTTAAAATCAAATTCTCTATATTGATATCGGCATGCCCGTCTATAAAAACGAACAGATAGGTTATTTGATAAGATAACAACTTAAAAATAAAAAAAGGTGATTTATATGAAAATTGCAGTCTTATATGATAGTAAATTTGTAAATACAAAACAATTAGCAGAATATATGGTTGATAAAATACAAGCAGGAGGTCATGAGGCTCAAGTTTTTAGAACTAAAAAGACTAAACCGAAAGAGTTACTCACATTCCAACCAAAAGCTTTATTAGTGGGAGGTCCAACTCATATGGGTAAACCTGCCCTCACACTTGTTAGATATATAAAGAAGTTAGGAAAATTAGGATCTTCATCCAAAATTCATAAAGCAGCAGTATTTTATTGCTATACGGGTAATAATGTGTGTAAAATTATTCAGACCCATATATCTGGTGTTTTTCCTGAAATTGAAATATTCGGTAAGACTCTACCAATACGCACTGGTGGTCAAAATGCAGAAAATTGGAAAGAAGTATCCCTCGAAGAAGATTGGAAGGATAAAACTGGAAGCTTTATCTCTGAGTTCCTGAATTATTTATTCTAAAACCTTGAAAAATAAACTTCAATTTAAATTTTTGTTGATAAGATAAAAAAAGGACATTTCAATAAATAATTATTTTACTCATAAAAAAGAAAATATGGATTTGAAATGAGGTCAACATCTCTATCATAATAAATATTATTCAGTTTTTAGTATGTTCTTATTACATCTTTTATACAAAAATTAATAGCCAGATTCCTAGAACTAATTCAAATACAAAAATTAACGCCCCTCCAAGACCCCAAATTACTTTAAAATCCTTCTTTCTATTATATATGATATTTCCGAGTCCATAAATAATACTGGCTATCAGACCAAACCATCCGATAATTATTGGCACGACTCCATAAATAACAAATAGGATTGAGTATGAGAACGTACCAATTGAGAATAAAATTTGTGCGTATGAAAATATTCTATTTTTTGATTTGAGAATGTTTAGAGTTATCTCATTTAACCTATTTTTTTCTACAGCACTCCTACCTAAATATTCTGATGCGATATTTAGGAGTCTCCAGTATTTTCGCTTATTATATACTTGGATTGACCCTTCTCCTACTCGAGAGAGGCACCAAATTATTCCAAGGATTAAATTATATCGACTAAAAGCAATATATAATGTCA
>CAZRIR010000206.1:0-4682 GCA_964600195.1 uncultured archaeon
CCTAATGCAATAAAAGTATCACACATTATCCATAATGGTTAAAAAAATAAAGATAATTAAATATTTGTAGTAAATTTATTATACCACGGCTATGGCATCTATTTCAATATTAATATTTAGTAAAGGAGGTCGGGCTTGAACAGTAGTTCTAGCAGGAAACTTATTTTCCATACCGTTATTAATAAAGAAAGCTTTATATTCTTCATTCATTTCCTGGAAGTCTTCAATATTTGTAAGATAAACGGAAACCTTTACAAGATTATTGATGGATGCATTACAGACCTTTAAAATATGTTTTATTTTTTCTAAAATATTCTTCGTTTGTTTTCCAATTTCTTTTACATCTTTATCAGCAATTTGTCCTGAAATAAATATAAGGTTTCCTGCTTTTATAGCTGGGGTATAAGGACCTGCAACAGGAGTACCAGGATTGATATATTCAATATTCACCATTTAATTTAACCTTTTTTCCTTTTGAGTGAAATTTGATTCTTCATATTAATCCTATTAAATAAGGTTTTGCTACTATTACAGACAATTATTTTTTAAATTAATTTTTAATAAATATAATATTTTAAAGATTTAGAGACATGGTATTATTATAAGAATTTTATGAAGAATCTTGATGGAAAAAAAAGATAATATATGGATTTTTACATTTGAATTTGCGGGAGTAGCTAAAGTTGGAGGATTAGGAGAAGTTCCCTCAAATCAAGCCAGAAACCTAGCAAAAAAATTTGATATAACGGTTTTTATTCCGGCACATGGACAACTCGATAGGTTAAAAAAGTCCTATCAAATTGAGGAATTACCATTTAAATGCGTGGGTCAAATAGAACCATTAAAATTAGGAATCAACAAGCCTGAATGTAGTTATTCAATTGGATTTTATAAATTTGAAATGGATAATGTAAGTATAATCTTATTATCTGGAGAGAATGCTTTTACTTCAGAATTCTTGGATGATAAAACGGTATATAGTCCCGACACATTTTCGCTTAAAATGTGCCTTTTTAGCATGGGAATCAGAGATCTGATTGAATATTACATAAAAGAACGCGTTGAAAGGCTTCCTAAAATCGTACATTTGCATGATTATCACGTAGTGATACCTTTTATTGGAATGAAACAAATATTGGAAAAATACGATTTAGATGTTCGTTCCATCATAACCATTCACTTGTTAACATGGCCACGGTTTAATTTGAACTTTTTTAAAGCTTGTGGTATTGATGATACTCCAATAAAAATTCTTTCAAAAGAAGGTTTTAAAAAAATGAATATTGGAGAAATATTTTTATCATGTGAAGAAAAAGAAGAATTTTCAGACAATAAAAAACCTCCTACAGTTGAAAAAATAGGAGCTTTCATCAGTGATCTGGTGACTACAGTAAGTAAATCATATTTATCAGAAGAACTAATTCCAAACTTGGGAGCAAAATTGATTGATTATAAATCCGATTTCATATGGAATGGATGTGATTGGAGTTATGAAGCAATCTTTAAAGAGATTTGTAATAATCTTGGAGAAGATATGCAAGAATTCTTGCATGTATCAAACCCAAGTGAATTAACCCATGATGCCATGAAGAAGTATCTATTGACATATAAAATAGGAAATTTAAAAAAAAGTCCTATAATATATTCAAAAAAAGTCCTTGAGACTATCAAGCAGATTTCTCAAGACAACCCTTTTATTAAAAATGGAAATGTAATTCCATTTGAGGAATCTGGACCATTGATGATAACAACAGGGAGGATCTCTTCTCAAAAAGGTTTTGAAACTATTTTTGAAGCCATTCCACGAGTGATTAAGCATGTACCCGACGCAAGATTTTTATTTTTATTAAATCCTACAGATTTTAGTCTCAAAGAAATGAGGGAATATTCTGAATTCATAAAGACTTATCCCAAGAATGTAAGAATTATTTTTGGCGTGACAACCGAAGTATATAAATTTGCTCATCTTATCGCAGATGTATATGCGGCTTTATCAAGATGGGAACCATTTGGAATTACTGCTTTGGAAGCAATGTCTTTAAAACTACCAGTCATTGCATCGAGAGTGGGAGGATTACAGGAATCGATAATTGACATCAAGACCGATCCAATAAATGGCACGGGATTATTGATTGATAAGGATGATTCTTTTGAATTTGCACATTCACTGATCAGCATGCTTATCCTTTCTGAAGTAGCAAAAAGTAATCCCGATAAAAAAGGAGAAAATACCCAAAAAATTAATGAATTATCTGATGAAGTCATTAAATTTTTAGCCATTAATGACAATCACTATTATGATAAAATTAGAGAGAATTGTTATAATAGGGTACATAATTATTTTAGATGGAGTAAAGTTACAGTTAAACTGGCCATGATGTATGATAAACTCAAGAACTTGAACTCTATGTAAATATGTACTAATCAAAAGTCCAAAAAGGAAAAAGTACCTGCGTGATGTTATTCGATTTATCAGGTACAATCTCGATCTGTTCTTTAATCCAATTTGAAATCCAATTACGTTTCGATTTAAACCTTGAATCCATAAAAACAATAGCACCTTGATCCTTGATCTTTCTAATAGGACGCCCAGAAGCTTGATTCGCTCTTTGAATTGCAGGATATAAATATGCGAAATTCCATCCTTGTTTATTAAATACCTTATCATAATACTTAATTTTTGCTTCCACTCGAGGTGTTGGTAAATGATAAGGAAAACCAGCAATTATGACAGAATTCATTGTATCTCCAGGGTAATCTTCTCCTTCTGAATTTCTTCCACCACATACCCCTAATAGGACACCACCACCATTTAATGCCATTGATTTAAAATCCTCAACCATCAAGGTATTCTCAGTGGCGGAAGAACCAACTTCTTCAATGAATAGTTTCTTTTTATTTTTTCTGACAATCGATTCTATGCCATTTGAAAGAAGTCCCTTAAGTATTTTATATGAGGCACAAAAAATACCCACATTTGCAGGAGTACAAAATAAGATCTCATCAATTTTTTGGATCATTTTTTTAAACATTTTGGGAGTTCTATTATTTCTTTTCGTGTCAACGCCTTCAATTATTAGAGCTTTAATATTTTTTTTATCAAATGGGGATTCAGCAATGATTCCTTTGTATTTTTTTCCACTCGCATTCAATCCCATTAAGTTATTAAACACATAAGGATTGACGGTGCCCGAGAGATTTAAACAGCTATGACATTGCTTTAAAATAGGGATTACAATTTCACGTGGATCCAACGAAACAATTTCAAGGGATATATTTCTTTTCTCCTTTTTTTCTTTTACATTATAACAAAAGAAATAATTATCTTGCAAATAGACTTTCATCCATTTTAACCAAAAATTGGCCAGATTACCAATATAGTCTCTATAAATTTCGCCATTCGCTGTTTTTTCTTCGTGTATTGAAACGCTTCTTTCTCCCATATCTTCAATAAAGATTTTAAAAGCATTTAAATCAGAAAATCCCAGTTTTAAACAAATATTTTCTAAGAATAATTGCGGATTAATTGATTTTTCTTGGACTATCAATGTCATTTTCAGTTTTTCAAGGTGATTTAAAAGAAAATTTACAAAATTTTGCATTTTAGGAGGGGCATTATACATCTCCAAATCTCTCAAGCATATTTTTAAAGAATAAGGGGATATCCATTGCGAATTAACTTCAGTTGCTACATCTATAATGTTATGACATTCATCAATTATCAGAATGCAATCATCTAGCTGTTGATTGATGAATTCCAAAAATGTTTTCCGTATATCAGGATTGAATATCCATTGATAATTACACGTGATAACAGTCATTTTTTCCAAGAGGTATTTGCTTAAAAAATACGGACAAATCTTCTTCTTTTTACAAAAATTGATTAATTCTTCAGCATCGACTGGTTTATCGAATATTTCTGGAGAGATGAGAACAGGATCATCTAGTTCATTTCTTTTTTTGATCAAATTTAAGAAATGAATGCAATTTCTATTTTTTCTTAGATCGGAACAAAGTGCCATGGATTCAGTGGGATTTAATTTCATTGATAAAAGGGTTTTATTAAGGCACATTTCATTCCTTCCACGTATTGATATAGCTCTAATATTCTCATCTATTTTATTTGATGATAAAAAGAATGAGATTTTATTTAATTCCTTAATGACTCTTGTATTTTGAGAATGGGTTCTGCACATGTATAATATTTTTAAATTTTTCTCATATGCAACGGGCAAAATCGCACTTAAAGCAATTATTGTTTTTCCCGTGCCATTAGGCGCAACTAAAAGAATATTATTATTAGATCTAATGCATTCCTCAATTTGTGATATAATCTCCTCTTGTGATTTCCTGAATTCCTGATAAGGAAAATATTTCATGTAATTGGATTTAGCAATTTGATTAATATCAGAAATCTTTTTGATGTTTTCTTCATCTAAAATATTTTTTCTTTTTGTAGAAAACATTATTGTTCCCTCAGCTTCCAAATCAAAATAGATACCACATGCTTTACAGAATAGCCTATGATTTTTAGGATAGAGAACGCTCTCACATTCGGGACAAAATTTCATGTCAAATTATATTTAATTGTTATTTCTCATATACTCCCTTTGAAAATTTAAATTGGTGAAGAGTATAAAAATTTATTTATTAAGCATATTTTAATAAAAAAATGAGTGAGG
>CAZRIR010000207.1:0-4680 GCA_964600195.1 uncultured archaeon
GGGATTGAAAGTTAGCTTAGATACGAATATTTTTTTAAATGTTAAAAATAAAGAAAGGCCATTCTATAACTATTCTAAAATAATTTTAGAAGCTATAGATACAGAAAATAAAGACATTAAAGGGATATTATCAATCATATCAATCACGGAATTATTGGTAGGTTATTACATGAACGATGAAATGATGGAAAAAAATGAATTTCTCTCAGGACTTTTTTCGAGTAAAAATTACAAGATTTGTGATTTAGATTTAAATATCGCGGAAAAAGCTGCTGTACTTCGATCGAAAGTGAATTTAAGATTGCCTGATTGCTTAATTATTGCCACAGCTCAAAGTGAAGGTGTAAATTGTTTGATAACAAATGATAAGGATTTTCAAAAAGCTGAAAAATTCATTGATATATTCACTTCTCAGGATTTTTGCGAAAAATATCTGAAATAAAAAAGAGAGTCAATTAAAATTATATGGAAGAATAACTAATAGGTTTATTAATTCTAATTATAAGATTTATTTTTTCCATTTAATGTGTTTTTTCATCTAAAACAATGATAAAAATAGTAAAGCTATTAATATTGAATGAATTTGAATAATTTTTTTGATTACCTCACCCAATTTTTCTTTTTTTACCAGTCCTATTTTATTTAGGATGATATGAATATCCTCAGTCAATAATCGATTTGGTCTCATATTATTTTTTCTTTCAACGAGTTCCTTTGAAAGTCGTTATCATATAAAGCAATAGCATATTGGTCAGAAATATTTTGACTTGTTATTTGACATAAATGAGATCTTCACCGAACAAATCAGTAATAACGAAAGTAGGGCATCTTTTTGCTTGGAAAAGATCAGAAAAAGGAAATGGAATACCTACAATGTCTCCTTTTACAAATGTTGCCATATGTTATCGTCATCTGGACGAGTCCCATCCTTTTTTAAACTTGATTCACTTAAAACTGCAGATTCCATGTTTTTCTTAATTAATTTTCCTTTTAGTTATATTACATAGTCAAAAATTTCATTCAAGAGGTTTTCAGGAAACTGGTTTAATTCTTCAATTATCTGATCTATTTTGAAATATTTACCACTTAATTAGATAAAAAAAAATCACTATTTTTAAATTAAACGGTCATTTCTCAGAAATGAAATTTTTTAAGGAACTCTTTTTGGATGTTTGGAAATCACTTGAGAAATAGTAAAAATCACACTAAATAATTTAAGAGAACAAAAAAGGACCAATTAAATTAAAAATGATAACTAAAATGAGAGATAAACATATCCATCATTGTTTTAGCGTCAATTATATCTTATTTTGGGATATAATTGAATACTATATTCCTAAATTTAAAAATCAAATATCACAAAAAATTTTAAAACTTTTAATTTTGTTATAATTGATGATTATAAATATGTGTATTCACATGTATTCACAAAATTATATCTATAATTTAAAATGAATTTATATGGCAAATTTAACTTTATCCATCCCTAATGAACTTAAGGATATGATGGAAAATTTTCCTGAAATAAATTGGTCTGAAGTAGCAAGAGATTCTATTAAAAAAAAAAATTGCACAATTGAATTTTTTAAAAGGTTTTCACATTAATAGTGAGCTATCGCCTGAAGATGCTATAAATCTTGGAAAAGAAGTTAGTCATTTTCTTTTAAAGCATTATAAGAGCGAATGAACAATGAATCTCGTTGTTGATGCTAATATACTTTTTGCGGCTCTAATAAAAGAAGGTACAACTGCAGGACTCATGGTAAGTGATAAATTACATCTATTTGCTCCTCAATTTTTATTAGAAGAATTTGTTAAATACGAAGAATTAATTCTTAAAAAACCCACCGCTCAAAGGAGGAATTCAACCAATTTTTAGAATTTCTAAAAAAACAAATTACCATTGTTCCTAAAAGAGAAATAATCCCATTTATAGAAAAGGTCGAAAATATATTTCCCGATCCTAAAGATACTCCTTATTTACCTCTAGCACTCACAATTAAAGCTGATGTCTGGTCAAATGATAAAAAACTCAAGGAAGAACAAGATATGAGTAACGTGGTTTCTAAAGAGGAATTAATAGAATAATTCAATATTTTTTAGAAATGATTGCTAATTAATTTGTCTACTAATTGTATTAACAAAAAGCACAAAAATTAGTATTTAAAATTAATTCTAAAGAATTATTTATCTATCCATTAATTTTTTATATAAATATTATATAATATCCTTTAATGGGTAAAATAATGGGAATGGGAGAATGAATGGGAAAAATTGAAATTGATGAGAGGGGACGTTTAACCTTACCAGCAAAAATTAGAGATTCTTTACACATAAATCCCGGAGATAAATTGGTAATAAAAATTAATCAAGATAAAACTATAACACTTCAGAAAAAACCAACTAAAAAGGAAATATTCGAAAATCTTGTTGGATGTATCAAAACCCCTTTAGAAGAAAAACCAACACCGGAGTCGATTAAAGGTATATGGAAGATGAACCAATAGTATTTATTGATTCTAATTATTGGATTTATCTTTTTGGTGAATCCACAAAAGAACATGTTCATGTAAAAAATCACTTCGCTACAATCCATGATAATTATTAAATTGGAATCAATATCATTGTAATGATTGAAGTGATGCATTACCTTGTCAAAAGATCAGGATATAATATCGCACGTTCTAAATGGCAGTTGTTTACTTCAAAGGATTTTATTTTATCCATGCGGGGATTGGAGGGAGAGATGCAACTATTCTGGCATCAATGAAGAAATTATCCATTCAAATAATATGCACGCATGATATTAGTTTTAAAAAAATATCTAATATTGAAGTTATTGATCCAATTCCTTAAAAGAATAGACTTTTCCCTTTTGATATATCACGCGAAAAATGTCTAAACTATATTTCAAATATATTTTTAAAATTTTAAGACACCAATTCTTAAATTATGAGAATAAATCATTAATCTATTGTCAAAGCAATTGATCATAAATAATTTATAACAGTAATTCCATATACATGATGATGACCACTTCAAGAGAAAAAAAAGCTAAGAAAAATGGAAAAATACCCGAAGAAAATCTATTTTTTAATGATTCAGAAGAGTTCGTAATTACTGAACAAGAGGCAAAAGATCTTGAAAAAAAACTTGAAAACACAAAAATTGATGAAGAAACTCTTTCTTTTTTTAAATCTTCCCATGAATTCTTTAAAAAGTTAGTAGAAAATGATTTTACCATTTCTTTAGAAGAAATTGAAAAATTATAAAAGGTTTTTCTTTAATGGAATTAATTTTTAAGGAAATCAATAAAGAAATGATCATTGATCATTTTGATTGTGGGAATGATGATATCAATTATTTCTTGAAGAATTTAGCAATGTGTAATCAAGAGCGAAAATTATCAAAGACTTATGCGTTTTATATGAAGGAATCTGAGAAAATTATTGCTTTTTTCACGCTCTCAGCATCCCAATTAAACACTGGAGATGTCAGAATACTTGGAATGGACAAAGTTCCAATAATTCTTTACAACATGCAAAAGATGGAACGAGTGAAGAAGCTGAGATTGATGCAATCACTTTAAAACAACTTATAAAGGAAAGAGAAGACGCCTATAAATTTAAAATTGATTGGAATTCCAACAAATAAATATAATAAATAATTTTAATAATTTTAGATACTATTAAAATAATGATGATTAATGAATGTTAGCAATGGTATCATAAATTTAAAGGAAGAAGTAATCAAGCTCATACAAGATCTACCTGAAGATATAACTTTAGAAGATATTCAATACCATCTCTTTGTAAAGCAGAAACTTTTAAAAGCTGAACAACAAATTATTGAAGGAAAAACTCATCCCCACGAAGAAGTAATGGAGCGAGCCAAGAAGAAATGGTTAAAGTAGAATGGACTGAGGAAGCCGAAAACGATTTAGATGATATAATGGCTTATATTTCAAAAACCTCCTTTCAATATGCCCAAACTTTTTTTAAGAATGTTCATGAATCTGTAGAGAATTTAGCAATTTTCCCGAAAATCGGAAGGATGGTGCCAGAATCAAAAGATTCGCAAGATAGGGAGATTATGCTACAAAAATATCGAGTTATTTACAGATTTATTGAAGAAGAAGACAAAATTCTCATATTGATGATAATTCATGGAAGTCGATTATTGAGAAAATAATAATAAGAGATTATATATTAAAGATTTGTTTATAGCAAAAATATATTCAGAAAAATTCATTGAAATATGCACTTCTCAGGATTTCTGCGAAAAGGATCTAAAGTAATTGAGAGATTTATTTCTATAACTCATTTCTAAAAATACATGATATAGTAGCATACTATTCTCCTTTTGAGATATCGCGTGCATGATACCTAAATATTATCAGAAAATAGGTGAAAATACGCGAAAGGCAGCTTTCACGAAGACAACTATTTTTCATCATGAAATTACCCTGATAAAAATCGAAATAAAAAGTGCTTTTCCCAGGATAATTAACTTTTTTAGCTTGATTCTATTTTATTCCCACAATTTTTACAAAAACTATCCGTATCCTTGAGATTTATCCCGCAATAGTTACACATGATGTTATTATTTATTTGACTTTCATTATCTTCTTGTTTAACGGCATTTCCGCACTTTTTACAAAATTTATCTGCATTATTTAGT
>CAZRIR010000208.1:0-4679 GCA_964600195.1 uncultured archaeon
TGGATAAGGTTTTTTTAATGTCAATATTTTTTATTGTTATTTTTGAAGTATTAATTAAATTAATAGTAAATCTTACTTTATTTTCTGTACCATACAAAAGCAAGAAGTTTTTCTCTTTAGACTCTGCTTCAGAATCCCTAAAAATTAAAACATCATTTTCGATAACATCAATATTTTCATTTATATTTAGAAGATCTGGAAGATTTTCGGCATCAATTATATTATATTTTATATTCCTGCTTGTTTTTGGTTCAAATATACCCAAATTAATAGAATTTTCCGAGTCCAAACTATTGAAATCGGTTCCAGAAAATTCTATTATGGCGTCCCAAATCCGATCTTTATCAGAATTATTAAATATTGAAATATTTCCATATCCTTCAACTGATTTCACGATTCCTTCATGTTGGAGACTAAATTCCAAAACTTCCTCATTTTCTATTATTATTTCGGATATGTCTTTTGCCTGAGATGACAATCTTGTTGTTTTTATACCAAATTCTTTTTCTTTTTGAATTTGGCCTACAATTTTTTCAGGTATTCCAAGAAAACTTGGTCCCTGTTTAATTTTTAATTCCGTTTGGGTTATATTTTTAAATCCCATTTTATATTTCACGCTTTTTTTTTTGATTTTACTGTATGCTTGTTAATTTGGTAAATTTATTATCCATCATGTATGATGTAATAATGCTCAAAACATCCAAAATCAGGCAGATTGATCCGTCTGACATGATGGTTGAGCCTAGAATGTTATAAAAATCTGAATAGCTAAATTTGAAGGGTTTTACAACAACGTTCAATTGTTGGAGAATTTCATCTATTAAAAATATTGCAGAGATATTCTCATCTTTTTTGACCCATACTGCAATTCTTGTATCAGATCCTTTTTTATAATTGTTTTCATCAAATTTAAGATATTGATTTAGATCAATAATTGGAATGAGATCCGAATCTAATCGATAATAATCCGTATCTCCTACACTTTCAACCATTGCTTTATTGTAAAGATATATTTGTTTGATGTTTTCCGTAGGAATTGCAAATAAATCTCCCGCAACTTTGATTAATTGGGCACTAAGAATTGCTCTTGTGAATGGTACCATTAATCTAAAAGTAGTTCCAATATGTTCTTCGGATTGAATTGAAAAAGATCCTCCAAGCTGCTTGATTTTATCTGCTACTATTGCTAAACCCATTCCCCTTCCAGAAATTTGATCTGCATCTTCAAGAATTGAGAATCCCGGCATTAAAATTACTCTGTTCAAATCCTCATGGGTTAAATTCGAAGCTTCTTCTTCGGCATACATACCCTTTTCAATTATCTTTTTGCGAATATTTTCATAATTTATCCCCTCTCCATCATCTTCAACTTCTATAAAAATCAATCCCGCTTTTCTCAGTGTTGCCAGTCTTATTGTTCCAATTTCATCTTTTTTTTGCTTTTTTCTTTCAGAAGGTGTTTCTATTCCATGATAGATCGCGTTTCTTAATAAATGGATAAGGGGACTGTTTAATTCTTCTAATATTTTCCTATCTATTTCTACATTTGTGCCTTCTAAGATCAATTGAACCTTTTTGCCAACTTCTTTTCCAACATCACGAACTAATCTTCGATATTTTCTAAAAGTGGATTCAACTCTTACTAATTTTAGATCAAAAATGATTTCTTGAATTTCAAGGAAAGGTTTATCCATCTCGTCAAACATTCGGATCAATTCAAGATCACCCTTATTTTTTAAAATTTGTGTAATTTGATTCTTATTAATCACTAATTCACTAAAGTAATTCATTAATTTTTCTAAAATATTTATATCCACTTTTAGGCTAGTTATCTTAGCATCTTCCTCATGTGTGTCAACTATTTTTGATATATCTTCTATTTTTTGTACTTTTGCTATTTTGCTTCTTTGAATTGGACCAGCTTTTGATCCACTTACTTGTTTTTTATCACTTTTAAACCAAGGTGTAATGTCTTCATCTATTAATGCTTTCACTTCATCAATTTTTAAGGGAGTGATGACCTTATTTTCAATTTCTAAAATTTCATCTAATACTTGGAGGATATCTTTATCAATTTTCTGACTAAGATAATAGAGTTCGAAATCTACTTTAATATCACCTTGCTCTAACAAATGAGGTTCAGGTTTACTGAAAAATATTTGACCGTACTCATTTAAAGCTCTAATTATTATGAATAACCTCACTTTTTTAAAGACACAAGTTGGTTGAAGTCTAATATAGATCTTGTAAAAAAGATTTTTTTTGTCATCCAAAACTTTTTTAAAGTTTTCTGGAGTGATTGGGCTTATTAAAGAGATGTCCGTTTCAGGGCCGCTCTCGAATTCTTCAAAACTATCTTTAATTGAATTCAAGAATTTTTCTTCGATATCTGACATGTCCCCTTGTTTAACTCTCTTTAAGATGGAGCGAAGTAAATCAAGACTGTCAAATAATAACCTTATAAAATCGTCTTGTTTTACATCTTCTATTTTCTTATCTTTTGCATTGTCCAAAAACGATTCAAAATAATGACAAAACTTCGATGCATTGTTTAATCCTCCCATGGCCGTGAGCCCTTTTAACGTATGGAATGCAAAATAGAGCTCTTGAATGGGTTTTGTATTATTCGGATCCTTTTCTAATTTAAAGATTTCATCCTCTACTTTTTGAATCAGATCTTCTGCCTCACTAATGAAAAGTTTTATATCGTCTTTGGATACTGACACGAAAACACCTTTAATCTTTTATTCATTTATTTTGCTTTTTTTTTTAGAATCCTTTCAAGAACTTCTATAATTTGTTCAGTTTTGAAAGGTTTTTGTATGAAATCTTTAGCACCTTTTTTTGCTGCTTCAAGAACTAATGCTTCTTGTCCTAAAGCAGAAACCACGACAATTAAAGCATTTGAATCTATTTTTAAAATCTCTTCAATGGTTTCAATTCCCCCTTTTTCAGGCATTACTAAATCCATGGTAATCATGTCGGGTTTTAGTTTTTTAAACAGTTCGATGCCTTCCTTTCCATTTGAAGCTTCACCAACTATTTCAACATATCCCGTTTTACTCATTATATTTTTCAAAATATTGCGTGTAAATTGGGCATCATCCACAATTAGGACTCTTTTTTTTTCATTTGCCATTTTTATACCCTTTTTTTTATTTATTTAATTCTTTTTGAATTTGAGTTTGTTCTGCTTCTGTAAGAACTTTTTCTACATCAAGCAAGATTCTTGGACGATCATCAAATTTTATGATCCCTTTTATATAATCAATACTGATACTTGTTTCAAATATGGGACTTAATCCAACAATTGCATTCGCTTTAACGTGTGAAATATTTATGATTCGATCTACTAAGAATCCCGTGTTAATATTATTAATATTCACTACTATGATATATTTATTAGACTCTGCCTCACTAATCTCTTGTGCTTCTTCTTTCTTTTTTAATGTTTTATACTCGAATAATCTTAATTTCTTGCTTAAATTAATGATATATATAATATCTCCACGATAATTATAAATTCCCTCAACAAACTCAAAAGTTTGAGGTAATTTTCTAATTTGACCTTTTGGAATTATCTCCCGAGCAGTTAATAAATCAATACAAAATTGTTCCCCTTCAACTTCAAATAATATCACAGATATAACTTGCTTATTTTTTTCACTTTCACTTATCATTTTTTTTCACTACCATCATTCAGATAATTAAATATTCATTTATAACATTCTCAAACATGCCGAATTGAGCAATATCTCCATCAAATTGACTAAGAGCTTTTGAATATCTTCCAACAAACTCTTCGGCAAGGATATACATGTATCTCTTAAGTAATGGAGTCATTTTCTCAATCAAATAGGCAATAATAACCTTTTTTTCAGTAATTGTATAAAATGATTGATTTCCGAAATTAATCTCTCTTAATTTACCCCCACTTTCTTTTCCAATTACAAATTGGGAAAATGAAAATAATGCTGAAATGAAGCCTCCTACTTGGACTTCCCCATCAATAATATCTTTTCTTATCCCCATGACCTTTGAATATAATGGACACCCTCCATAATCGACAATAAATACACCGATGACACCATCAATTCGAGGAATTTCTACCGTAGATTCACAAATAGTTTTAATTTCTTCAATATTATGATTTTCGTTGTATTTATTTAGGAGTTTTTTTGAGTGAAGGTATAATTTAGGATAAACATGAGCACTTTGCTTTTCATCTATATAAATTATAATAAAAATTTCATTTAATAAGGATTCAAAATAATTAATGAAAACCATGAATTCTTCTAGCGGAAAGAAAGATTTTCCATTCCTTTTTTGAAGGATTTCATCTTTATATAACTCGATAATATTTTGGATGAGGGACCTTCCTATACCTTTTTGCAAAAACACTTGAAACGTATAATTCGCACTGTTCGATGAAAGAGTAACAAGACCGACACCTAAAATCTCAAGTTTGTTTGAATCTTTGGAGCTATTTTCTATCACGTTTTTCATACCAATCATCGAGTAAACCCTTATAAATTTATCTTAAAGATTAGATTTTTATTCTAATTCTGAATACACTTTTTGTTTTCTTTTATAAGATAATTATTAACCCTGTGTATAATATAACTTTAAAGTATTTAATACCAACATTTTCAAGTATAATTAATACTTCATCGAACTAT
>CAZRIR010000209.1:0-3034 GCA_964600195.1 uncultured archaeon
TGCGGGGACATCGGTTCTTCTAGAACATGAAATAATAGGATGTTTTGTAATTTTTTGTTGAATCTTACTGTCCATTTCAATAAACAATAGGAATGTAATTAATATACATTATGTTGTTTTCTAAAATTAATGTATTCAATTAATTTAAAAAACTCATTTTTGTTCTGTAAAATCGCTATTTTAAAACAAATTAAGGTAATCTAATGCAAAAAAGAACTTCATTCTATTGAATTAGATCAGTTTAAAATCTTTCGCATCAAAAACAGGATATTTAGGTTCTTTTATTGCGAGTTCTTTTGCTTTAATATCTTTAATCAAATTAGCTGTAGTTTTTAAGTTTTTATCTATTTCAGATAAGTTAGATTTAATAGGTCCCTTTAAAATGCTGGCGGAAGATTTCAAAGATTTTGATACAGAGTGCAGAACACTTAAGCTTTCATTAACTTTTTCAAAACACATTATAATCGTTTCATATTGGGTCAGTTTTTTCTGTTTATTTTTAGTTCTTTTCTTTTTTCTCATGGTTGCATTCCTCAAACAAAATTATTTCAAATAAATTTTTCTAATTAAACCATGTTCTTCAAGATTAATAAACGTGTTCAATTTATTTAATAAATTGTGTTTTATAACGATCTAATCATTTAAGCATACATTTTGACAACAAATAATTGTTGATATGAACAAAAAATCTAAAATTACCTTTTTTTTTGGAAAAAAATCAATTATTCAATTAGTACAAATCATCATGTCTCTGTTAAGTTATAAAAAGTCCATTGAGTCAATATAGTCATAAAAAATATGAACCTAAGATTAAATATTAATTTTTATAGGGTGTTAAATTCTAAATCACATGATCCCCTCAATTGAATGGACTGATGAAAACAAGGTTAAAATGATAGATCAGACCATCTTACCACATGAACTTAAATTTTTAATATTTGATGATTATCGAGATGTTGCTACTTCTATAAAAGTCATGAATATTCGTGGTGCTCCCGCCATAGGAGTTGCTGCAGCAATGGGGATGGCCTTAGCCACGATTGAATATAAAACCTTAAATAACGACAAATTCTTAGAATCCATGGAAGAGGCTGCTCATTTAATTAGGAGCACCAGGCCAACTGCATCAAACCTATTTTGGGCTGTCGATCGAATATGGAAAATAATTATATCGACTAGTGAAAAACCTAGCATGATTTCAGATTTAGTTATTGAAGAAGCTAAGATAATGGCACAGGAAGATATCAATGTGAATAAAAATATTGGCAAAAATGGTGCCACGCTTTTAAAGGATGGGGACACGGTTCTTACTCACTGCAATGCAGGCTCATTAGCAACTGTTCAATATGGAACGGCATTAGCACCGATAAGAGCGGCCATAGAACAAGGTATGAGTATAAAGGTAATAGCAGATGAAACCCGACCAAGATTACAAGGGGCTCGACTCACGGCTTATGAATGTCATTATGATAAGATCCCCGTGAATGTCATCTCAGATACTTCCTCCGGATTAATGATGATGTTAGGAAAAATAGATAAAGTTATTGTTGGTACGGATAGGGTCACGTCTGATGCGGTTTTTAATAAAATTGGAACTTATTTAGTGGCTCTCGCGGCAAAAGATAATGACGTCCCCTTCTACGTAGCTGCCCCTCGTTCTACATTATCACTTCACGAAACGAGTGATGATGTTACTATTGAGCAGAGGGACGCGAGTGAGGTAAGCAATGTTTTAGGCAAAGTACAAATTGTTCCCGATGGGGTTGAATGTTTGAATTATGCTTTCGATATAACCCCTTTCCGATTAATAACAGGCATCATAACGGAAGATGGTGTATTTTCTCCACAGGAACTCTTAGAAAGATATAAACTATAAGGAAATTAAAAATGGAAAATATTAAAAATATAATATTTTTTAGTTTTCTCTATTTTGAAAGATAATTAAAAAAGTCTTGATTCAATTGATATAATGTTTTATGAGTCAATTTCTCTTCATGAATCAAGTTTAAACCTCTTAGAAGGTTAATATATTTTGAAACCGTGTTGTAATGAATGGATAGGTTTTTTGCTATTGCTGTTTTTGTCATAGGTTTTTGATTTTTATATAACAATGATAGAATTTTTTGGATTTTAGGCTTCGATAAAAAATAAAGTACTTTATACTTGGATTGATTAACCTTTGGATGAAAAAAGACATCATGATTGTCTATCATTGCTTTTTTAATGTATCCGAATCTCAATAAAACTTCTAAATGCCACGTAATTACATGATTTGGAAGCTTTAATGTCTTAATTAGGCTGTGAACATAATATCCCGGATTATTTTTTATAAAATCATATATAATTCTCCTATTTGGATTTTGCAAGACTATGCTTTTAGTAAGTTTAGATCCTTGAGCAATTATTTTTTTTTGGATCAAGCTATCTAAGATAGATCTGATCCCCTTTTCGTTAATATTAGTAGAGGTTCGAGAAAATTTATTACTGATATATGGTACAAGTTTTTCACAATTAAGAACCCTGTTATTATTAACATAATGTTGAATTGCATCATAGACCTTCTCTTCTTCCTTGGTTAAGATTACTAATGACGACATTTTTTTTTATATTTTTTATGCCATTTTTATATATACATATATTATATAATATCTAATCATATATTAGAATATATAAATGTTTTGAATTATATCCAAATAATTTTTTATATATATAAAATGAAACTGATAAATCTTAAACTCATAAGGGAATTCTGAAGAAATTTAAAATTATTTTATAAAAAAGTTAGATAAAAAGCGACTTGAGCTAAATATATATAAACAAATTTGACTTAATTTATTTTAGTCCAAGTTAAACTAATTTTTAATAAATATAATCTGGAAAAAAAAATATTAGATTTAGCGAAAATACGATCATTTTACTTCTAAAAATATTCTTTTAAAATTAGCTTAAGTTCATCTAAATTCTTGGTTCTACTCAGTTTACTTCTGATATGAGTTGCGTTTTCAATATCTCTTGTTAACCATATTGCATTTCT
>CAZRIR010000209.1:3134-4658 GCA_964600195.1 uncultured archaeon
TGTTCTAAAAAATGCTTTGCAGAGATTGGATCGATTATATCACCATTACCTATTAGTGGTATTGATAAATTATTTTTAAACTCTTTAATTGCATTCAAATTAAGAAATCTTACATCATATTTATCTAAAACTGTCCTGGCATGAATTATAATAAAACTAATTCCGATATTATTTACTAAACTTGCAAATTCTCTAATATTCTCGGAATTTTTAAACCCTATTCTAGTCTTTAGGGAGATGGGTCTAGAAGCTTTTTTTATTGCTGCTTCAAGCAATTTTTTTAGCAATTCTAAATCCCTAATTAAATATCCTCCGCAGTGAGATTTTAGTGCTCTTCTTGAAGGACAGCCAGCATTAATATCTAATACATCATATTTATAACTTTCAAGATAATCAATTGAAGTTCTTAAAGCATCAACATCATTTCCAATTAATTGAATACTGATTGGTCTTTCGCTTTCTATATCATGTAAATCTTCAAGCACAGTTTTAGGATTAGCCTCAATCTGTTTCATGTATAGCATTGGCACACTCACTAATTGAATATCATAAAATGTTCTTAAAAATTTACGATAGGGTGCCGTGGTGATATTTTGTAAAGGTGCTAAAAATAGATTTTTTCTTGGATCCTTACAAAATATGAACATGGAATGCGGTTTTTAATACATCATGAATAGTTAGAAATATCTAAAAAACTAAAACGACCCATTAAATTTAAATATAGAGAACTTTTTCATACTCCTTAATTTTATATTAATCACTTTATATTATTATTATGATTTTTAGATAATTACTAAAATAATGATCTATGTTGATGAAAGTTGAATAGCTTTGAACCAAAAAAAACTAAAATGAAGACGATAAAGGTCCTCACGGCTGGAGAAGGAGCCGTGGGTAAAACTACTTTTTTAAATCGATATATCAATAGAGTTTTTGTGGACAATTTTGAAATGACCGAAGGTGTTCAGTTTTTCGGTAAAATTATCGATCATGGTGGAGAAAAATATAATTTAGTATTTTGGGACTTCGCAGGGCAATATACTTATCGTCATTTGCTCTCCGATCTCGTGCGTGGTTCTGCTGGGGCATTCTTTCTTTTTGATGCTACCCGTTTATCGAGCATATATCGAATTGAAGAGTGGATGGCTTTATTGACGAATCGAGAGGAAACTCCAATCATCTTGATTGGAACTAAACAAGATAAAATGAATGAAGATGATATTCCCTTTTTTGATGACTTTGCGAAAGATATAATGCAAAAATTTCCAATTTGTTTTTCCTATCTAAGAGTCTCTTCTAAAACAGGATTGAATGTAGATGAAGCTTTTAAAACTTTATTTAATAGAATTTTAGGAGAAGAATGAAAAGGTCTTATTTTTTCACAAACTGAAAACTACATGCATAAATTATTAGCAAGAAACTTTTTAGAAATTATAATTTATAATAACTATTCAATTAGATTAAAATTTAAATATGTATAAAAATGGTTGAACCCTTGCGTGAATATAATTTTAAAAAGAATCC
>CAZRIR010000210.1:0-4653 GCA_964600195.1 uncultured archaeon
ATGATTTTCCAGAAAATCTTACGATTGGAGAAAATATTACTTTCTATATTAGCGTAGTTAATAATTTAAAGCGCGATGCTGAATTCAAAATTTATGTATTAAAAGGGGATAATAAAACGAATAATATATATCATTATAATGATTCGGGTGCAGATCTCAATTACACTATATCAAATATTGTCATAGAAAATGGTAAAGACTGGCTTTCTGATCCTCAGAATATTTCTTTCTATGAATTAGGGGATAACCATATGGTTATTGTAGAATTATGGGAAATTTTTTCAGATAATACTGAAAAATTTTGGATTCATGATTGGTTTAGATTAAACATCACTGCTTCCTAAAATTTGAACATCATCAATTCGAATATAAGGTGCTTGAAATGTTCCATAAACTTCAAATTCTTTTGAGATTATTTTAATATTTTTGAAAAGGTCTAATAAATTGATTGCTATCATTGTTTCATTGAGGGGATGTTTAATTTCACCATTTTCAATCAAATTTCCTTGGAGGATCAATCCTGAGAAATCCCCAGTTGCAAAATTTGGAGAATCTCCTGTATCATCCATTAATATTCCTTTTTTTACATCCTGTATGATCTCTTCTCGTGATCCATCCCCAGGTTTTAATATGAAATTAGAACTACTTATGGAGGGTAAAGAACTGTAAGAAGTGCGGGAAGCGTTTCCGGTACTGTCAATATTATCCTTATTAGCAGTATAACTATTATGTAATAAACCCGATTTAAGTAATTTTCCATTTTCGATTATTTTTTTATTTTGACAGGGAACACCCTCACCATCAAAAGAAGAGGATCCTGCTGCTCCGTCAATTAAAGCATCATCATCTATATTCAGACATTCAGAACCAAGAATGCTATCTAACTTCCCAACTAAAAATCCCCTTTTGTATTGATAAGTTTCAGCATTAATTGCCATAGAAATGGGTTGTAGTATTAGATCTATTGCACCACTTGGAGTTAATATCAATGGACACTTCATATTTTTTATTTTTTTTCGATTCAAATTGTTTTTTGCCTTCAACAACGCTTTTTTTGCCATTTGCGTGACATTGATTTCAGCCAGATTTCTTTTAATTTGCCATTCAGTCCCAGAAGATTTATCCTTTGATATTTTATCTTTTACAATTATTTGTGAATAAGCCATACAATTTGTTTCCTTATCCTGTACTTCCAAACCATTAGAGTTCATTATCAATCTTTTAGTATAAGCAGTTTTAAAAACTGCACTCTGAGAAATGGCTAACTCATCATTTCGGCATATACTTATGAGATCTTTAACATAATGTGTAGCATCTTCTATTTGAAGGTCTTTTAAATTATTGTCGAATAAATCCTTAACTCTAGGATATTGATGAAATGATAATGGGAGGTCTTGAAAGTCAGGATCTGGAGTTCCAGCATTCATCATTTTGATGGCAGTCATAGTCATCTTTTCAATGGATCTCTTTTCTATTTTGTTAGTAAAAGCAAAACCTAATGAACCTCGATCATCTATTACTCGGATTGATATGCCTTCATCGCTTCCCATCTCACTATATTTGACAAAATTTTCTTCAACTTCTAGGGTAAGATAGTTTGATCTTTCAAAAAAGATTTCAGAACTTTTGACTTTATAACTATCCCGATCAACTAATTTCAAACCATAGCTTGATAAAGCGTGATAATCGACGTGATTTTCCATCTAACTCAAACCTCCAATGATTATATCTTCAATCCGAATGTATGGTCCTCCATCACACACTCTCACGCTTTGACCACCTTTACCGCACATTCCATCACTCGTGTCGACATCTTTACCAATCGCCGAGATTTTATTTAAGACCTCAAGAGTCATTGCTGTGAGTGAAGCATCTCTCATTAATCCCTTTTTTTCTCCATTTTCAATTAGATATGACATTTTGCACTTAAATTGGAAGTTTCCAGTTATTGGGTCCGTATATCCGTATTGAAAATCTTCGCATAAGACTCCCCTTTTTGTATCTGAGATCATTTCTTCAAGATCCCAATCCCTCGGTTCCAACATCGTGATACCCATCCGGACTTGTGGTTTATCAGATTCAGATGCGGCTCTTCCGTGACCATTTGGAGGAACATCCATCCGGGATGATGTTTCTAAACTATGTAAAAAGTTTTTTAAAACCCCTTTTTCAATAATTGTAGTCTTTTGTGAAGGTATTCCTTCAGAATCCACAAAATAACTACCAAATAACTCATATGGTAAATTATATTTCTTTCCTTGCCCGATGGTGGGATCATCATAGATGGTCACATCTTTAATAGCTACTTTTTCACCGATTCTCCCCTTAAGAACACTTTCTTTATTCAATACTAAATCTGCTTCAACAGCATGACCAAAGGCCTCATGTACAAAAGTTCCAGTTAATTTAGGATCCATAATAATTGAAAATTTTCCACCTACAGGTGATTTGGCATCCAATAAAGCAATCACTTCTTCTGCTGTTTTTTCACTTAATTTTTTAGCTTTCTCAGTTTCAGTTATTTCAAATCCACCTAATCCCCCTACAGAATTTACAGCTCTTTGAATTATGCCTTTTTCTTGAGCGTATGCTGAATTTATCATTCTTAAAAAGGATAATTCTTGAGAAATCATACTACCAAATGAATTAAGAAAAATACTACTTGAAATTTCATCTATATATATCGTTCGGGTGTTTATTATTTTTGATGAAGTATTTGAAGCAATTTTTTCATGATTTTTAACTAGACTTATTTTATCTTCGACAGGAACGTTCAATAAGTCCTTTTTTTTTTGCACTTCAAAATTTTTTATTAATGCATCTCTCTCTTTAATTTTAAACTTATTTTTAGTCAGGGATTCTGATAATCGTGCGAGCTTTATAGCTTTTAGAAATCCTTCTTGAATTGATTTTGAATGTAATTCTTTTAACACGTAAAAGCCCCAACCTCCATTAATAAAAGCTCTTATTCCACATTCCGTTGTGAAAGAAGAAGATATTTCTTTACTTTTTTGATCTGTAAAATCCAAAACCATATCTTCACATGAATTACAACGAAGATCCCAATATTCTATTTTATTTGAAGCAAGTTGATTTAATGTATCAATTAAAGTTTCATCAATGTTTTTTAATTCTTCTTTCACATCCATAATATTCACATTTTATATTGTTCTAAAATTACTAATACGTTTCATTCACATTTTATATAAAAAAACCAATTAAAGTGCAAATTTATTTTAATAGCTTGTTTAAAAGAATTGAAGAAAAATCGTTTAAATATCTTTCTTTTTTAAATTAAAGAAAGATTACTTTTTCGGTTTGTATATTTCATAAGTGTTTCTTTTTCAACTCGTTTTTTCAATTCTTTTACAACTAAAATTGCTTCATTTATAGAGCATTTTTTAGAAAATTTAAATGCTTTCTTAAATTGGAAGGTTCTATTACATTTCCAACATTTTTTTGATTTTAAAGGCTTTTTAGTGTAATACCATAATCCACAAAAAGTGCACCTGTAGAAAATGTAGTTCTGGAGGATGGTCATCAATATTTATTGTTATTGAGCGATTATTAAATCTTTACTGAAGTTAAGATTTCTAATTTATGCAAGTTTGACTTATTTTTTTCCTAATAATAAAGATATATTTTTAAAAGAATCATTACAAAACTTGGAATAAATTGATATAAAAATATAAAATGTTTTGACTAAAAAAAAATAATAAGAGAAAAAATTGAATCATGAGTCATAAATTTATTCATCCCATAGAAACCAGATATAGAACTGATATTGCAGATTTATTTACTGAAGAAAAAAAATTAGAGAATTGGTTGAAAGTTGAGGCCACCTTAGCAAGGATTCATGCAAGATTGGGAAATATTCCTGGAAAAATTGCAGAAGAGATTAGTAGAAAGGCAAATATTAAGGACGTCAAGTTTGACCGGGTTAAAGAAATTGACCGTGAAATTCATCATGATCTTATGGCAATGGTTAAAGGATTGGCTGAACAATGTGAAGGTGAGGCTGGAAAATATATTCATTTAGGAGCAACTAGTTATGATATAGAGGATACGGCAATTGCTCTCTTGCTTAAACAAGCCTTAAATCATATCAGAGGATCTCTAACCGTTCTTTTAGGCGAACTGGTTATTCAAATAGATAAAACCAAAACCTTGGTTTGTATTGGTCGAACTCATGGACAACATGCCATACCTACCACCTATGGAATGAGGTTTGGAGTTTGGGCTTATGAATTTGATCGTCATCTAGAGAGGATTTCGGAAACACTGAAACGAATATCTCATGGAAAAATGTCTGGAGCTGTCGGTACCATGGCAAGTTTTGGACAAAAAGGGATTGAAATTCAGAACATGGTAATGAAGGAATTAGATCTAAATCCGGTCATGATTGCCAATCAGGTTGTGCAAAGGGATAGGCATGCTGAAGTGATATTATTAACTTCATTGATCGGGCAGAGTTTAGCAAAAATTGCAAGAGAAATTAGAATACTCCAGAGAAATGAAATATCTGAGATGTTTGAACCATTTAAGGAAAGTCAGGTAGGAAGTTCTACCATGCCTCACAAAAGAAATCCACATAAATCCGAGAGAATTTGCAGTTTAGCAAGAGTTCTTAAGTCAAATACTATGGTTGCTCTT
>CAZRIR010000211.1:0-1282 GCA_964600195.1 uncultured archaeon
GATGATCTCACTTGCTAAAGTAAATGGTCCTGTGAGGCATGCTTTAGTTCCTTGAATCTTATCTTTGAGATCCGGATATTTTTTAAAGAAATCATTGATAAAATTACCATATTCAAATCCAATAGTCTTATTTGGAATTTTAAAGTCACTTTCAAGATAAAATTGATGACCCACTTTTTTTAGTGGATCTATTATCTCTGAAAGGGGATCTAAAAATGAAGATAGCATTGATTTTAATTGGGGGTAACAAGGATAATCAATTCCCGCTTCAATCATATCTTTAAATCCTTTGTACATGTTTCCAGGAGTGTCTCTGAGCGGCAGACTCCCTACGACTGTAGTGGACAAACCATCTATTTCTTTCATATAGAAATTAAAGATTATATCAATATAAAGTTTTGAATTATAATGATATTAATAGAAATAATGAGATTCCTTTTTTACATCATGATTCTCTATTTCATTTCCACAATGCTTGCAGAATTCATTTTTGAGTTTTATATCTCTACCACATTGAGGACAAGGAACTTTTTTTTCATCAAATGGAATCTCATCATTATTAAGATCAATCAATTTTTTTTCTATTTCTTTTAGAAGAAGGAGGGATTGAGGGGCGATTTCACAATCCATTCTTTTTCTTGTTGTTGCCTCATAAAAAGTAAATTCCACGTGAGTTCTGGTTTTCCTTATATCGTAAAGCTGTAGAATGGGGTATTGATATCCAAAACAAGGTCGAGAATTATATATGTTCCTATTTAAAAACATGCTTAGGAAATATTTCTTGAGGTAGTCATCAGTTGTACGGTTGTGTACATTTGTATTGGTAGTATGAACCTCGAATGAATTTGATTGTACAATCATTCTTTTATTCGTAAAATAGATGTTTGCATCATTCAAGACTAATTTACTGGTGTTATTTTCAATTTTTTGGGTTAATTGACCCTTGAATTCGTAAATAAAGTGTTCTCCTTCGAAAAAACTAATTTCTTTCATTATTTTTTTTTCAAGTTTCATAAAATCATAGATATCTAATAATTTTTTGAACCTCTTTCTGATTTTAGGATAGATTTTATGCATAAATACCATTGGTTTATCACGCAATTTATGCCCTAATACATTATAAAAGGAGGTATTGGTAACTTGATCAGAGATCATTTGTTTAAATAATCCCGTTAAATAATTCACTTCATTGCTAATATCTTTTCTTCTTTTTCTCCCATTTCCATTCTGTTCGACTTTTTTAAATTGTTTTTTAGATGTGACCATTTTTATCTCTTTTTCA
>CAZRIR010000211.1:1382-4641 GCA_964600195.1 uncultured archaeon
ATTGATCTTCTTGAATAATTATTTTGATTCTCTAGACAATTATTATTAAAAATTTGTGAATTCTGGACAGGACCCGATGGCGGGAACATTGAAAATGGTGTGTAGAGATTTTGATGTTGATTTTGCATGTTGCCAAATTGAAGATTATTTGTTTGTTCATTACAGGGTTGTGCAAAAACACCCATATTTTGATTCGAATCTTTTGATGTGGGACTTTTAGTTTTTTGATTATACCTACATTTCAAGCTGTAGAAAGAATTGATCGCTTCTTCTATGAAATTAATTAGATTATTTAGATCCAAATTTATAGCATTAAGCTTTCTTTCAGTTTCAGGATTGCTTTTTGTGAATTGATCAAAAACTTTTGCAGCGTTTATGTATTCTAATATCTTAGGGAGATTTTCTTTTGGCAAGTGAAATTCATATGAGATGTTATAATCAAATTCCAATAAAAGACACTTTTTATATTTTATAATTTTCCCTCTTTTTATATCCATGGATTTTAGATCATTTATTGGAGTTTTTATGATTAGCCTTTTCCTTTTCTTTTTATTATTTTTTTTCCATCCACGCAAATGTATAAACAATAAATCATAGGTGGTTATGAATAAGAGTCCCTTTGTCTTACGAAATTTTCCCTGTGGTTGATACTCGTTTGAATATATTGCTTCTGTAGCGATTATAGGTTTTTCATTTTGAGATAATTGTAAATATCGCTTATAATCATGAAATAAATTTTTGATGTTTTCAATGAATTCTAACTTTTCGGGTATTTTTTTAATCATGTCTTTAATAAGCTCGAGATTTTTCTCTTTATATTCTTGAATAGATTTATTAGTTCTCTTAAGATTTTTTAATATTTTTTCAATCACCGTGATGCTGGTATTAGGCTGATCATAGATATCAAAAAAATAATCTTGATTGAGAGAGAAATGATGCAGGTAAATATTTATCTTATCAAGTAAGGTATTCACTACTTCATTAAACATTTTGAAAGCAATTATTAATTCTTGTTCCAATTTTGGATAATGAAAGCATGGAATGGGGGATTCTCTATACTTTTTAAGATTTTCCCTAAATGATTCGAGGTTATTCTTCATTTCAATGAAAGGTTCAGCAAATTTTCGAATTTCCCTAATCATTTGCAAGAATTCTGCTTCAAGTTCATCTTTTTTTTCATATATATTAACTATTGTTTTTTCATTACATTTTGGACAGCACTTGTATGTATCATATGCTTTGTTTGGAGTTGTCGATTCACAATTTTTACATATTTTTGTTTTTCCTTCATCTCTAATTTCGATATTTCTAGAAAAACATTTATCACAGATATAATATGCCAGATTTTTTTCAAGAATACAGTCAGAACAACAAGAAGAACCACAGGTTTCACAATAATATACTAGTGGTTTGGTCGTGTGACAAAATTTGCACAATTGCTCGTTAATATCTGACATCTCTACATTCATGATCAAATTAATTATAAAACTACCTAATCACGATCATATACGTAAAATAGTCTACAAAAAAGAATATATCATTTGTATAATATGAATTTTTAAGCATTACAATATCAATAATACACTTTAAAAGAAGAAAAAAAAAATGAATTATTCTCCCTTTTTGACCGTGAAAGAAAGTTCCTTGAAATTTTTAAATATTAAAGGATCCCCCTCAATTTTTGCAAATATATTTATAGCAGAGGCGGCTTTTGGTTTATCATCGGTGCTATGCGGTGTTGGCCCGAAAAATATCACGAAAGCATCTCCATCCATCCAATATCCTATATCTCCAACCTCAACATCTATTTGAGTGTTTTCTGCTGCAAGTTGTAATGAAGTATAGGAATATAAACAATCACCCCATCGCCTTGCATTTAATTCCAATGGAAGTGCATTATAAAATGACTCACAGGTATTAGGATTTTTTTCTGGAAGTAATTTAGCTTTTATTTGTCCGATCTCGCCATTTTCAATTATAATAGAATTCATGATTTGGATCAGGTTATTTTTATTTTTTTAAACAAAAAGTGATAGAAATAACTTAAAAAAGTTTGCAGATAGAAAATTTATATTCTAGCTCGTTTAATATCAGAAATTAAACAAATATATTGGAGAACTTTATTTAATTATTTTTACTTTCATTCCAAGTGCTTGTCCCGGAACTCCAGCTTTTTTAAAATGAGCTCTAACAGCACCACTATTACCATGAGTGCGCGTTATTATACCTTTTAGATCTTTTCCTGTTGGACTCTTCCAAACGACCATTCTCCCGATTAATTTATTAGCATCTTTCCGAGTTTTAATATCTTGAAAAACAATTATGCAATGTTTTTGATGAACCGTATGTCGTCCTCGTTTGTAATTAGAAATTACTCCTTCCTTTCCAATTAATTGTATAGACATTTCTATATCCTTTTATCAAGCAATTCTATTCTATAAGATAGTGAACTAAATAATTGATAAAATAATAATTTTATTATTTTTAAGTGATCAATTTTTTAGAATATTGCCAGGTTTTATAATTGATCATACCAATAGTGTCCTTAAATTTGTAATTATCAATAGTTTTATTCTTTTTTGTTATTGTATCATCAATCATTTGAATTACTTTATTTTGATAAGTATTTAAACTTGAACGATAAGATATTTTGGGAGATAATTCAGAAAAACTACTAAATGTTCTAACATGTTTGGCGTGTTTAAACCAAAACCATTCGGGATTAATCCTTGAATATGGAGCTGGTTTATGAACAATTTGCTTTTCAATTGGAAATGAATGAGGTTTATAAAGGCTTAAACAAGGAAGCGTGCTTCCCGTAAGCCAATGAACCGCATCCCCATTATGTTGCATTTGTGAGACTTGGGAACCTGTCGATTCAAATCCGCCATGCATGCAGATTCCTGCCTCGTGTTCCTGTAAAAAATCCATCATTAGCCTCGAATTGATCCTACCCTCATTTTCTCGAAGTAGAAGAGTTGATTTTCCCCCGCGTGAATAAGGTGTTGGAGTGTTTGGAACATAAGTTCCGGAAAATGTAGATGCAAAGTCGAATGTTACTTCATCTTTACAATATCCCTTATTTATTGCATGCTGAATTATTCCTTTTCTTCTGATATCACCTTTTCCTCTAATTGATAATCCATTGGAAATTGATCGAATATCAATTACCTTCTCAGCAATCCACCATTTATCTGCTGTTTCCAATACATATGCTTCTTTAGGATCAGCTATTAAAAAAGAATTGTGATACAACCAA
>CAZRIR010000212.1:0-4630 GCA_964600195.1 uncultured archaeon
TTTTCCTGTAAAAAGCTCCCACAGGAAGAATTTTTAAAAATTCAGAATAATCGTTTTGAATTGAATCAAAAATCATTGGACTCACTCTCAATCTTGCACCAGTAGCGCATAATATCAGGGCAGCCACATCTTCTCGATATTTAAAATAATATTTCTGAGCGATAGCCCCACCTAATGAATGCCCAACCAATATTATTTTATTTAATTGTAAATGTTCTACTAATGCTTTAATTGCGTCAACATATATTTCAATGGAGATTTTTTTGAATTCTGAGGATTTACCATGAGATGGTAAATCAACAGCAATTAAACTATGATCATGCATCAAATTACTCATTTGATTCTTCCAAATGTATGAGCTTTCACCTGCGCCGTGGATAAAAATCATAGCTTGTTGTGTGCTCTTCTCGATCAAATGATAGAATATTTTTTTTTTTTTAAAATCAAAAAATGGCATGATATGTTTATGAAATTTTTTAAGGAGAATAATTAATCATTCAATTTAAAAATCGATATAATAATAAGAAAAATAAAAAAGAGATTAAATTGTATCAGCTTCCATTTTATTAAAAGACCAAGCTCCTAATAATATAAAAAATGCTCCAAATAAGATCATCACTATGAAATCCAACCAAAATGGAAAATAAGATACACCAATTAATATAAATCGGAATAAATCAACACAGTAACTAAAGGGATCAAACATTATGATGAATGTGGGTAATGGAAATACAGCCCCTGAAAGGAACATCATTGGCATCACGATAAAAGTTTGAATCAATCCAAATGCTTGCATGTCATTCAAACGGGTGCTTATTGTCAAACCCATTCCAACTACACCAAGGCTTGCTAAGAAAGCTATTGGGATTATGATAAAAATGCGTAATACTAAAAAGATATCATTATAACCAAAATAACCAATAGCGGCTCCTAATAAAATCATTAATATGACTTGTATCATTGTTTGGAGTCCGACTCCTGCGGTCCTTCCAAGCATCAGAGTTCTTCGGCTCACGGGGGCGACTAATAATTCCTTCATGAATCCAAACATTTTGTCCCTGAAAATTGACATTCCTCCAAATATTCCAGTAAATAATATCACCATTGCGGGCACGCCGGAAGCAATGAATTGTTTAGGAGTAACTTCTACTCCACCAATAGATATTGCTCCAAAGGTAATAAATCCAAATACAAAAAGGAATAATATAGCTTGAGCAATTGAGGATATTACTCTTGATTTATTTCTCCAAAAAGACCATAACTCTCTTTTAGCTAAAATCCAAACTGCATTGTAATTTACCTTTACTTTTACTAAATTTTGATCAGACATTAAATATCACTTCCTTAATTGTCTCAATTGAATCATTTCTTTTACATTCTTCCCAAAATTTGATGATTCTTCTCTTATCTGAGTCCCTACAAAATGAAGGAAGACATCTTCTAAGGTCGGTTCATGCATGCTCACATTTTTTATAGATAAACCATCTTCATTAATTTTTTGAATGATTAAAGGAAGTTGATGACCTCCAAATTCGCATGAAATTGAAATAATCGGTTCATAATCCTCTACACGCTCATCAAATTCGCCTTTTTTTATTTTAATTAATTCTTGTTTGATATCTTCGGGAACTTCTTCTAAAAGTTTATCATCAAACATGTCTGCTATTTTTTTTTTCATGTCTATTGGAGCATTCAGAAACATTCCCGCAGCCATTGGCATCTTTTTCAATGCATTGATAAATTTCTTTGGATCTGACATTGTTTCCCTAATTCTTGCCTGTATCATCGCAGGATCAATTTTAGGCATTCCTTTCGGCAATTGCATTGGAGGCATCATTTTATGGTGAGCCTTTCCATTCCCAAAAGATGTATTCTTCACTCCTGGAATTTCATTTATTTTTTTCATAATCTCTGGAATCATGTTTTTATCTTCAGGTGGTTCGAATTTTATCTCTATAACATCTCCAGATAGTTGCTTCTTAAGGTTTTCAGAAGTATCCATGGCAATTATCTTTCCATGATCCATGATACAAATGCGATCCGCTAGTTCGTCTGCTTCATCCATGTAGTGTGTTGTAATTAAAATCGTCATTCTTAGATCACTTTGATTAAGTTCCTTAATTTTATCCCAAATCTTTCTTCTAGTTTGTGGATCTAGTCCTAGAGTTGGTTCATCTAAAAAAAGAACTTTAGGCTCTTGTATTAATCCTCGTGCTATTTCTAATCGTCTTTTCATGCCTCCTGAATAATTTTTTACAAATGTCTCTGCTCGATCTTCAAGATCAACTAATTTTAATACTTCTTTTATTTTTTCATTCCTCTCTTTTTTAGGCATTCCATAGAGTATTGCATGTAATTCTAAATTCTCTCTAGCTTTCATGTCTCCATCCAATGAAGGTTCTTGAAATACAATTCCAATACTCTTCCTCACTTTATCAGGATGTTCATTAACATCAAAATTATTAATGCGACATTCTCCTTCAGTAAGTTTTAATAATGTTGCAAGGATATTAATAGTTGTAGTTTTCCCTGCTCCATTAGGCCCTAATAATGCTAGTATTTCACCTTTTTTTACAGAAAAACTAATATTATCTACTGCAAGAATATTGCCCTCATCATATATCTTTTTTAAATTTTTTACTTCAATTATATTTCCATTTTCAGTCATATTCTCGTACTTTATTTATTTTTATTTTAACTAATATCTTTTCATTTTATTTTATAAAATAATTTATTTCAATTCCCATAATTTATTTTAATTTCTTCATATTTGTTTTAATTTTAGAAAATTATTAATTATGACTCAGATTTACTTTGTCTCCTTCTATATCGAACGTATGCAAGGGTTAGGAATAATACTGAATAAATAAGAATTCCAAAAAATGCAGTGAGAACATTAGGAGTTACCCATTGATAAAATGTTACTCCTCCTCCAGGACCAAATCCCATTGTTACTTCCCGATAACGTGGATCGGGCATGTTGACTATATTTGTAATTATGTTCTCATAATAAGATAATAAAAACCATGGTTCCACCCCTCCAGCAAGATAATTCATTATTTGTTGGATCATTGTAAAAACTAAAAGATATAAAAAAACACTTACAATAATACTAGCTGATGTGCTCTTCATTATACTACTTACGAATGTCACCATTGAAAATAATGCAAAAGTATAAAATAACGCCCAAATTAAGGATGTTAAAATTCCCATTAATGGAATCTCTCCGTATTTAATAAATGTAATTGAGGTGACAAGAGTATAGTAAAATACGATACATATTGCATTCATGAGATATCTAGCCATTATCCTACCAATAAATAATCTTGACTTGCTAATTTTGGGAAATAATAAATTTCCTGTTTGTTTCTGAAAATCTTCTGCTATAATCGATCCTGCAAATCCTGCTGCTGTTAAAACAACCAGAAATCCAAAAATATATTGAAAATAACTAATAAAATATTGAATAGCTTCGTCTGGTAATGGCACATCTTGGACTTCTTGTAAAGTTTGTAACAATACAAATAAAGTAAACATGAGTGCAGTAATTATCATCATGATAAGAAATGGTATCAAATTTTTTTTAAGCTCAAACATGAATGTATCTCCTATTTGCGTAAAATCTCTTCCAATTCCCACCTTTTTTCGTTCAGAATCACTTACTATCGCTTCTTTAAGTTGTTGTCTAATATTCATTTCTTATACCTCCATATTAATTCTATTTGATTGTGTAAGTTCAATAAATAAATCTTCTAACAATCCTGCTTTTGGTATGGAAAACTCTATAATTCTATATCCTTTATCAATTAATGCTTTAAGAATATTAAACTGATTTGAGGGGTTTCCATCAAAAAATACTTCAAAAATTTTAGTATCAGGATTATATTTTATCCATCTAGAATTATTTTCAATTCCAGTAAGTGGATAAATCACTTTTTTTAAATCTTCAAGAAAAGACTGAATATCAACTTCAGGAACATTGAGCATTTCAAATTGGATAATGCCTTTTTCCGATTTTGCTTCTAAATTATCTAATGAATCGAATGCTATGATTTTACCATGATTAATGATTGCTATCCGGTCTGCAACTTCACTTACTTCATATAGCAAGTGACTACTTAAAAATATAGTTTTTCCCATATTCTTTAAGTCTAAGATAAAATTCCTCACGTCTTTTCGTGCTTTTGGATCTAATCCAGTTTGAGGTTCATCTAAAACGACAATTTCAGGATCATGGATAATTGCTGAAGCAATTCCTATTTTTTGTCTCATTCCTTTAGAAAAGGTTTTGATCTTTTTATCAATCCATTCTTCCATTTCCATCATTCCAAGAACTTTTTCAATACGATCATCAAGTTTTTTACGAGGAAATCCCTTTAATTTGCCAAAATATTTCAATATAGTCCTGGGGGAAAGATTTCCATAAAATGTAGGATTTTCAATAAGAAATCCTATATTATCTAAAAGAATATCTTTGTTCTGACTTGTAAGTTTTATTAACTGACCATGATCATTTCCATTTCTATTCTCACGTATCCATACCTCCCCTTCTGTAGGTTTAAGTAATTGGGCCATCAACTTCATGGTGGTTGACTTACCTGCTCCGTTTGGTCCAAGAAAACCAACAATT
>CAZRIR010000213.1:0-1202 GCA_964600195.1 uncultured archaeon
CATGGTTGCTCCTAATGGATGTCCGATTGCACTACTCCCCCCCATTATATTTACTTTTTCCTCAGGGATGTTAAAATGTTTCATGCAATTCAGAGCAACAATACAGAAAGCTTCATTGATTTCCCAGAAATCAATATCTTCTGCTTTTAATCCAGCCATGTCTAATGCTTTTTGAGAAGCAGGAACAGGTCCTCTGCCCATGACTCTCGGATCAACGCCCGCCCAACCAAAAGAAATAACACGAGCCAATGGTTCCATCCCTCTTTTTTTTGCTTCTTCAGCATTCATGAGCATGCAAGCCGTGGCGCCAGCATTTAATGGAGACGAATTGCCTGCAGTAATGACTCCTTCTTCAGTTCCTTCTCTCTGGATATACTTCTCCTTTCCTCCAATGTCCTCTCCATTTATATTTTTCTCCAAGTAAAATGGTTTTGATAACCTTCTTAATCCCGCCATTTGTTCCATGGTTGATTTTCTTGCTGCCATGTCTTTATCTACTATCATTTTCTCTTCCATATTTCCATCAACGTGACCCTCAATAGGAATGATTTCACCCTTGAACCAACCCTTTTCTTGACTGTTAACTGTTAATTCATGACTTCTTACACCAAACCGGTCTAAATCTTCTTTTTTAAAATAAGGCGTTTCTTCTTCGTATAATCTTTGTGCCGTTTGCAACATGTTAAAAGAATTTACAAGATCAAGTTCTGGTCTATACCATCGACTTTCAGGATTAGCGATCTCCCAAGGTGGAGCGGTCCAATCATTTTGCATTGGAATTCGCGTCATGTGTTCGACACCCGTGGCCATTCCAACATTAATTTGCCCTGTCATGATTTCTTGAGCAACAAATGCTAAAGCAGCTCCAGCTGAGGCGCATTGTTTATCAACAAAAAAAGATGAGGTTGTAACTGGAAAGCCTCCTTGAAATAAAGGAAAACGTCCTGCATACGTCCACGCTTCGTGTACTCCAAATGCCGTTCCCACACCGAATTCTTCTACATCTTTTTTTTCTACTGGTTTTCCACCAAGATATTGATCTTGCTCGAACATTTTTATCAACAATGTCCCAAGAAGTTCATCAGTTCTGTATTCACTCAATACATCTCTTTGGGGTGCACCAGGACGGGATCTAGAAAAAGCAGTTCGAGCATAGTCAACAAGCCATACTTCATTTAATTGTACCATTTATTTCTTCCTCA
>CAZRIR010000213.1:1302-4620 GCA_964600195.1 uncultured archaeon
CGAGCATAGTCAACAAGCCATACTTCATTTAATTGTACCATTTATTTCTTCCTCATTTATGTTTATATTTATTATTAATATGCTTTTTTTCTAAAAATTAATTTACTTTACATGTAATATTACATATTTATTATTAATTTTAGAATCATAGGATAGAGAATAATGAATCTTTTTTATTATTTTTTGAAATCGCATTTTCTTACGCTTAAAATTCATAATTAGGCTTTATTAGATTGATTCTTTTTACGTAAGTAATCCTCTTAAGAAATTGACATTATTATTATAACATTTATTAACAATTTTTAAAAATTCTCAATCCAATATCTAAAGTATGGGAAGTCTAATTTGGAAAGGAAAGAAAGAAACGAATATTGATATTAAAAATATAAAAACTAAGAAATCTGAACCTTTCTATCTTATTGAAACGATCTCATCACCTATATGTTTTAATAATCCTCTTGATTGGATGAATTTGCTCATATGGGGTGATACTAAACACGTTCTATTTTCATTACTAGATGATTTCCAAAAAAAAATTAAATTAATTTATATCGATCCTCCCTTTGGAACTGGTGGTGAATTTACCTATAAAATCCAAATTGGAGATGAAACAGCCTCAAAAAAGTCAAGCCAATGGATAAGAAAAGCAGCATACAATGATTCTTGGAAAAATGGGTTGGATTCATACTTAAATTTCATTTATAAAAGACTTTTACTAATGAAGGAATTACTATCTGATGATGGTAGTATTTACGTTCATATGGATTGGCACGTGGGACATTACATAAAAGTATTGATGGATGAAATTTTTGGAGAAAACAACTTTCGAAATGAAATTATCTGGTCATACCCCGCAGCTTCTGCCCAAACTAAACGATTTTTTGTAAGATCATTCGATGTTATCTTATTTTACACCAAATCAGATAATTATGTATTTAATGATGATCCAAATATTTACATGGAATATTCTGATCGAGTCAAGAATGCATTGAATAAAGATGAAAATGGTATATTTTATTATCGTGGTGGTAGTCATGATGGAAAGAAACTATCTCAAAAAGTATATGTTGAAAATAAAGGTGTATTTCCAAGAGATGTTTGGACGGATATTCCATACATTAGAGCGAATACTCTCGAATATCAAGGCTTTTCTACTCAAAAACCAGAAAGACTTCTCCGGAGGATTATTCTGGCCTCTTCCCGTGAAAATGATCTAATAGCTGATTTTTTTTGTGGCTCAGGGACAACAATGGCTGTAGCAGAAAAGCTTAAAAGGCGCTGGATTGGATGTGATATATCTAAAAATGCAATTCAGATCACAAAAAAAAGAATATTAAACATTAAAAATAGTAATAGTCTTCAAAAATGGAAAAAAAAATATGATCTTCTACCTAGAGAATTTAAAATATTAGGATTAAAGTCAACCTTGGGCGAACAATGGTTTCCTGTCGAATTTTTTAAAGAAGATTTGACAAAAGAATTATCGGATTATGAATACCAACTACCTGAATTCGAAATTAAATGCAATAAAAGGAATAATGAGCTCATCATTGAGATCCTGAATTATAAAATTCCCTATTTAGATTTAATCTCACCAGAAATCACGGATAAGATATCCAATTTTACAGATTGGATAGATTATTGGGCAATAGATTTTGATTATAACGTTGAAAATAAATTCCGAACAATGTGGGTTTCATATAGAACTCCTAAAAAGAGAAAATTAAGAGTAACATCTGATCCATATCCATTTGAAACGCCAGGTACATATGAAATAAACGTAAAATTAATAGATATTTGTGGAATTGAAACAACTAAACAGCTGAAAATTTCGATTCCATGACTATTTTATTAATTCCCTAAGAAGCATGGTTGCATAACACCCTCTAACTAAGGAAAATTCGATCTTGAGTTTCATTTTACTATCATTAAGCTCATCTTTAGAGAATTCGATAATTTTCAAACCAATAGGTTTCACGATAATTGGTCTGTATGAACCCTTGAATTCATATTTTTTAAGAATTTCATTACTTAAAAAATCTAATTTAATCCCTTCTTCAGATGCTACATCCATATAAATTTTTTTCATGAGAGGAAATTCTTCTAATTCCGTATTATAACCGATTAATGGAGCAATGACTGCAGCTCGATTTAATTTAAAAGCATCATCCAGATATTTATCATAAAAGCCTCCATATTGATATGTGATCTTGGTCATATTTCCCAATTCATCATCTAATATTACAATCCTATCTCCTTCATGTGGTTCGAATAAGGATATTCCCCTCTCTATTCTTTTTGAAATCATTTTATTGAATATCCATGATTGAAATGAACTGATTAACAAAGTCTTGAGTCCTGGAGGTAGTGTATCGATAGCAGCTTTGTAATTATTAGGCTTTTCAATTAAATTTTGAATCATTCTCCTTTCATATCTGAGGACTGGCGGAAATTCATCAAGCGCTTTTTTCAAATCCCCAGTTTCAGCTAAATCTTTCCGAATTAGTTGTGCTTTAGTGCTCTCTGTAGAGTATATTGTAGTAATAAATTCATTAAATGCTTCTTTATGGTTTTGTTCTAAAATATATTTACCAATTTTATGAGAATTAGGACGTAAAGAACCGAATCTTTGTAAACCATAATAATTTGGAAATCCTCTTGAATTTAATTCATAAGTGATGCTTGAAATTCTTTCTTGAAGATTATTTCTAGCAATGATATTCCTAATTATGATGGTAAAATTATTACCAAAATGACTTCCTAGTTTAATAGCTTTTTTTGATGGAATTACGTTCCTTATGTAAATGTCATTTAACTTTAACCTTCTTAATTCATGTATTACATTTCCCTTAATTGATGCTCTTTGGACACTAATTGAACATTTGTCTTTTAAACCTGAATATTTAATATTATTTGAGGGAATTTCCAAAATTTTACTGATATCCCTAATTGCCTCAAAAGTGTCCTTATTTATTTTTACTATATTAAATGTAGTATATTTATCTTTCGATCCTTCTAAAAAGGGAGGACTTTCAGCATCTTCTCTCATTTCGAGGGTATTACCGTTTTGTGTAATTTCTTTCACTATAAAATCTTTATAACTAGTTTTATATTCTCCACCAATCCCTTTTATTTCCGAAGTTGAATATACCTCAATACCTACGTATTTTTCAACTTCCTTTTCATTATTATTTTCAAATATTGTAATTTTGGACACATAAATCCCTACTTACAATAATTTTAAATCACCTGTTATTTGGTCGATTTTACTTGATACTGCTGGACCTATGCCTAAGGCCGTTGTTGTCCCTTCTGGTA